>JAJDEJ010000116.1 GCA_029259815.1 Planctomycetaceae bacterium
GGAAAATCGCTTCGCACCAAAACAGGACAGGAAGAGATCCGACGTCCCTCCGGCGACCGGTTGGCAAGACGTCTGGTCTCGAAACCGTTCTCGGAACTCCAGACACGCATCCGCACCAATCCGCCCGATCCGCTTTTCTCCCGCTTCCACAAACCGTCATACCACCATTCAACGGCTGCACCCCTGAGCGGTTTCGTCGAGCGGACTGTTTGACATCTCGCGTTCACTTTGCCAACTTGCGTTCTCACTCGACGATGCCCTGCAAGAATGATTAGACATGGCTGATACAGTTCCTTCTCACGCACAGCTGGTTGTTCTTGGCGGCGGACCAGGTGGATACCCGGCAGCATTTGAGGCAGCCGATCATGGCATGGATGTCGTGCTGGTCGATCAAGACCCGCAGCCGGGCGGCGTTTGTCTGAACCGCGGCTGTATTCCGTCCAAAGCTCTGCTGCACGTTGCCAAGTTGATTAACGAGACTCGTGAATCGTCTGGATGGGGCGTGACCTTCGGCGAACCCGAGATCGACATCGACAAGCTCCGAAACTTCAAGAGTGGCGTCGTCTCACAGCTAACCGGCGGCATTCGGCAGCTTTGCAAGGCGAGGGGCGTCACGCTTGTGCAGGCCCGGGGGGAATTCGATAATTCGACGACACTGAAACTCACTCATCCGGATGGGGCGACAAGTTCGCTTTCGTTCGACCACTGCATCATCGCGGTCGGATCGAGACCGACCATGCCGGGCATGTTTGACATCGGCGATGACCGGGTGATGGACTCAACGGGTGCCCTCGAACTGCCGGACATTCCTGGGCGGCTGCTTGTGATTGGAGGGGGTTATATCGGATTGGAAATGGGCTGTGTGTATGCCGCCTTGGGATCTGAAGTGACCGTCGTCGAGATGTTGCCGCACATTCTCGCGGGGGCAGATCGTGACCTTGTGAACCCGCTCAAAAAGCGGTTGGACGCCCAGTTTGCGGCCATTCATACCAACACGAAAGTGCTCGGCCTCAAGGCGACTGAAGAGGGCATCGTTGCGGAGTTCGAGGGAGAGGGGATCGAGACACCACAAACATTTGACCGTGTGCTCGTCTCAGTGGGCCGGCTCCCGAACGGGAAAAGCATTGGTCTGGAAAACACCCAGGCCGTCGTGACCGATCGAGGATTCATCGAGGTGGACAGCAAGCGGAAGACGGCTGACCCGCATCTCATGGCAATCGGCGACGTCGCCGGGGAACCAATGTTGGCCCACAAGGCGACCCGTGAGGCGAAGGTTGCGGTTGAGGTGCTGCTGGGAGAGCCGGCCGAGTTCGACAATATTGCAATTCCCGCTGTCGTCTTCACCGATCCGGAATTGGCCTGGTGCGGACTGACGGAATCAGAAGCGAAGGAGGCGGGGCGAGAGGTGAAGGTGGTCCGCTTCCCCTGGGCCGCCTCCGGTCGTGCTCAGACACTGGCGCGGACTGAAGGTCTCACCAAGCTGATCTTCGAGCCGGACACGGAACGGGTGCTCGGCGTGGGGCTCGTTGGGGCGGGGGCAGGGGAGTTGATCGCGGAAGGGGTCATCGCCGTCGAAACTGCTGCGGTCGCCCGCGATTTGGCGGAATCGATTCATGCACACCCGACGCTTTCCGAGACCATTATGGAAGCTGCGGAAGCCGCGTACGGTCAGGCAACGCACGTACATCGTCCCAAGAAAAAGTGACCCCAGATAGAGGGACCACAGTGAAGGCATTGGTCACCGGTGGGGGCGGTTTCCTCGGGCTGTACATCGTCGAGCAGCTCTTGGCGCGAGGCGACTCGGTGCGGGTCTTCTGTCGTGGGTCGTATGAGCGGCTCGATGAGTTGGGCGTGGAGACAGTGCAGGGAGACCTCCGCGACAAGGCAGCTGTGTCGTCTGCTTGCCAAGGGATCGAGGCGGTCTTTCATGTGGCTGCTGTGCCGGGTGTTTGGGGTCCGTGGGAATACTTTTATGGGATCAACACACTGGGGACTCAACATGTGGTTGCTGCCTGTCTGGAGCAAGGAGTCCGCCGGCTGATCTACACGAGTTCGCCGAGTGTCGTTTACGATGGCAAACCTCATATGGATGCGGATGAGTCTCTGCCGTATCCGGAGACTTATCTCTGCCCCTATCCGCACACCAAGGCACTCGCCGAGCGGTCCGTGCTGGAATCCAACGGCTCGCAGGGATTATTGACAGTGGCACTGCGTCCTCACTTGATTTGGGGACCTCGAGACAACCATTTGATTCCCCGGTTGATTCAACGAGCCTTGAGCGGACGTCTGAGACAAGTCGGAGACGGTGAGAACGTGATCTCGATGGCGTATGTCGAGAACGTGGCAGCGGCTCATTTGCAGGCGAGTGATGCACTGAAGGTTGGCTCTCCCGTGGCAGGTCAGGCGTATTTCATTAACGAGCCTGAGCCGGTTCAACTGTGGCCTTGGATCAATGAATTGTTACAGCGGGCTGGTCTGCCTCCCGTGACTCGTCAGATTTCGGCAAAGACGGCTCGTCGCATTGGGCATCTGCTGGAGGTTGTGTACGGTGTCTGTCGCTTGCGAGGGGAGCCGCCGATGACCAGATTTGTGGCGTCTCAATTGAGCGAATCGCACTCTTATGGCATTCACAAGGCTCAGCGTGACTTCGGGTACGCCCCACAAGTGACTGTTGAGGAGGGGATGCGGCGAATTGAGCCGGGTTTGCAGCGACTGGTGGCACAATCAGGCTGAGTCGGCAAGGAAGTCGATTTTGCGGAGAGATCTCAAGTGGCAAGGTTGGCCCATTTGCTGGAGAAAACCGATATCTCCCCTGTCTTCGATTGACATGGCTGCTCAACGAGCTAAGATGACAGCAGCTGTGAGCCACTGTGCCGCTTCCCAACTTCATCGGCCTCATTCTCTCACAATCGTTCGAGGTCTCTGGGGTAGCGGAGTTTGTCTCAGTAATCGGCTTGAATCCCCATGTTTGATTGACGCGACCGTCGATCTCACAATGGGCATCGACTTTGAGAGGACCCATTTTCGGGGCATCTCATTGAGTGAGTCGGCTACTCAATCAGTGTTCAACGGTGTCGGTATCCTGGCACTGAACCGGATGCGATTGGTCGAATTCCGATCGGTTGCGAGGGCGTGATCGTCCCGACGTTCGCCGCAGGGTCGCCGTCAGCGAACCTGTCCAGCCGTGAGTGAGGCATGCCCATCACTCTTGGATGGACTTCACAATTTCCATGGTCTTTCTTTCACAATCAGCGTTTTGCGTTGTGGGAGAGGCCAGAACTTGGTCTGATATTTCGGAGAATTCGCATTCTGGCGGCTGTTGAATGACAATCGCTACGACCTCCGGAGCCATCCCCCCGTGCAACGTTAAACCGTTGAGCGACCTGGGATGCTCTGAAACTCTTTTGCCGGTGCGGCATATGATGCCAATGCACCGTCTCCCTCGACTACTGGTGTCATCTCTCCGAAGAGGAGATTTTTGACGTCACTGTCATCATTCGTCGTTCCTTCGGGAACATCACCGGTCCACCAATCGGTGTCATCTTTCCCGCAACGAGTCGCTGGGGAAGACATCTCTTTCGATCAACAATGGATTTGGACGGTCACTCTTCAATGTCCTGGAGCTTACAAGCAGGCGTTATGACGGTAGAAAACACACAGAACGACGACTTCGGCTTTGATCCCGATGCCTCAAAGTCCGACAGCCGGTCGTCAAATGCTGACGTCGATACCACAGATCGCAGTTCGGGTGGCGGAGAAGGCGATCAGCAGAAGTCGCCTCGGAAACGGCGCAGGCGGCGACGGACTCCGACGAACAACGGGGGCACTAGTAACAACAATGGAAGTTCTGGTTCCCGCTCGCGTCAGGACTCGGGATCGGGTCAGGGGCGGAATCAAGGGAATCAAGGGAATCAGGGAGGTCGCAATCGACAGCGGAATAAGGGGCCGCGACGCCCGGCGAAATTCACGCCCGCTCCCAATCTCGAGGGCGCTCAGCTGAGCGGTACGATCGAGGGTATCCTTGAGTTGCATCCAAAGGGATATGGGTTCATTCGCTCGGCCGAGAACGATTATGGGGCTCAAGAGATTGACCCGTTCGTCTCCAGTTCGTTGGTCGAAAAGTACAAGCTCCGCGAAGGCATCATCATCAAGGGTGAGGTTGGTCCCGGAAATCGCGGACAGGGGCCACGTCTGCAGGATGTGGAAACAATCGATGGACAGTCGCCCGAAGAATACGAGCAGATCAAGAACTTCGAAGATCTGACACCCATTAACCCCTCCGAACAGATCAAACTGGAGACCGGTCCGACTCCCGTGACGATGCGTGTGATGGATCTATTGACGCCGATCGGCAAAGGACAGCGAGCGCTACTCGTCGCTCCACCGCGGTCGGGCAAAACAATGCTGCTGCAGGACATTGCCAACTCCATCAGCCAGAATCATCCGGAAGTGCAGCTCGTGGTGCTGCTCATCGACGAGCGGCCTGAAGAAGTCACAGAAATGCGGCGGACGGTCAACGGCGAAGTCATCGCGTCCTCCATGGACCGCGAGGTCGAGAGTCACATCCGGATCAGTCAGTTGATCATCGAGCGAGGCAAGCGACTGGCCGAGTCGGGAAAGGACTGTGTGATTCTGCTGGACTCGATCACACGCACAGCCCGCGCCTTCAACAAGTGGGTCGGTAACAGCGGACGGACTGGGACCGGCGGACTCGATGTCCGAGCCCTCGACATCCCTCGCAAGATGTTTGGCACGGCTCGCCGCTTTGATGAAGGAGGATCGTTAACCGTCATTGCGACCGCCCTGATCGAGACGGGCAGCCGCATGGATGACGCGATCTTTCAGGAGTTCAAAGGCACCGGCAACATGGAGATGGTGCTGAGTCGCGAACTGGCCGATCGACGGATTTGGCCGGCGATCGACATCAGTCGCTCGGGCACTCGACGTGAAGAGAAGATCCTCAGCGAAGACGCATTGAACTCAATTATTCAGCTGCGGCGGGCTTTGGTCTCCATGAACCCGACGGAAGCCATGACGGAGTTGGTTCGCAAGCTTGAAATGTTCCCCACCAACGCGGAATTCCTCGAACGCGTGCGTTCCGTCCTGTAATGATTCCGCAGCCGCCGATCAGGTCACCTCGAAGACGAATTCGATCTCAACCGTTGCGTTCTTGGGAAGGGTGTTGACACCCACTGCGGCACGTACGTGTTTGCCGTTCTCACCTAACAGAGATTCCAGCAACTCACTGGCTCCGTTAGCAACCAGTGCCTGGTCGGTGAAGTCATCGTCGCTTTGCACAAAGACCCCCACTCGAATGACTCGCTGGAGCTTCGAGAGATCGTTGCCCATCACCGACTTCAGCGCGGCAAGTCCGTTCAGCACACATTGCGCAGCGGCTTCCTGGGCCTGGTCGACGGAAACATGACTGGGCACTGGTCCCATGGCGAGCAACTGCCCTCCAGTGAGCGGCAACTGACCACTAACGAACACGAGATTGCCGGCCCGGATGGCCGGGATGTACGCTGCGATTGGAGCCGGTGCATTGTGTAACGCAAAGCCGAGTTCAGTGAGCTTGGTCTCGATGCTCATCTTGGTCCTTTCAGTCGTGGAGGGTCATCTTGAACGCAACGTGTGATCATCAAGAGTCAACTCGCCTCGTTCTTTGCTGACATCACATTCGAAGCATCTGCCTCAGCAAGACTCGACAACATGGCTCGCAGTTCCTCGCGGCGATCATCCGTCCATCTTGCGAGAAACGCTTCGCATGTGGTCGCCAGCTTTTCGTGCTCAATTCGTTGCAAGGTTGTGACGACGTCAACATGTTTCTTCGGACAGTGACGCAGTATCCGCTTGAGAATTCGCGACATGGCCCGTCCATCGCTGATCGCTCCCAGTTCCGTCTGGAGACGTTTCAGTCGCCGGTGTATCCGGTCGAATTCAGTCGCGCCGATCAGCTCGCGAAAGAACCCGATGGAGTAACGCAGACGTTTCAGACTGAGTCGTAATTCATGCAGCGAAGCGGGGTCGGTCGGCCACGGTTCGAGTTGCTCCATCGAGCGGCGGGCATAATGGGCGACCGTCAATCGTGCGTGATCCTCTGGGCTGGGTTCTTCACCATCGCCACGCCAGCGGACTTTGTGGCTCAGGACTTTTTGCTGTTTCTTTTGTTGAGGTTGCAGCCTGTGTTCGCGAAGCCTGCGAGTGAGTTTGCGGCGTCGGCGCTTGACAAACTTGCGCAGCTCAGCCAGTTGATTGGAACTCACAGGGTGTGTCGGTTCATCAGATTCGAAATCGAATCTGCTCAGCAGGATGTCGAGATCCCGGACATCACCCGCGAGGTGCCGCACCTTGCGGAGCACGGAAAGGCAATTGTCCGCGGGCTGGTCCGGCAGGAACTTGGACATCGATTGAATGGCCGCCGTCGCGCGTCGCGTCGAGACGCGCAACTGGTGAATCGTGTCCGGTGTCGGTCGATTGGCTCGCGTTTGCTTGAGCTTCTGACGGACGAGTTTCAGCCGACTGCGAAGCTCATCGGGAACCGCAGCCTGCGGGGTTGTCACGGAATCTTCAGTTTTGGAGAGATCGCTCATTGTTCAACACACGAGACCGGTTCTGCTCGCCATCACACTCGATGTGCGTGGCGGTTTTTTGACGAAGGGGAAGGTCACGGACCGAGATGTCGAGCGCCGGTCATCACGTGCCACATGACGATTCTACCCGGAAACGACCCGACCGTCACGGGTGATGACTGAACACGAAGACGCAAGCGGATCAGGCCGTTTAGACGTTCAGCAGGCCCCGAATCGTCGACGAAAGTCGATCGGTCGCCACGGGCAGCTGGTTTCCGCCGATGAGGTCCTTGAGTTGCCATTGCCCCTCAGCGAACTCGTTGGACCCGGCGATGAGGGCGAAGCGGAATCCCTTGCGGTCTGCGTATTGCAACTGTTTTTTGAGGGGGCGTGACTGTGGATAGACCTCGGTCGCGATCCCTTCACTTCTCAGCTGCCTTGCCATACGGAGGTAGTCGCCACTGTGGGACTCATCGAACATGACGATCAACACGCTCGCCGGTGTCGAATTGTTGTCCAACAGGCCGAGTTCTTCCATTGCTGCGAGGAGTCGGTCGAGACCAAGACTCGCGCCGACTCCGGGAAGTGGTTGTTTCGTAAACAGTTCGGCCAGATTGTCGTATCGTCCCCCGGAGCAGACGCTGCCAATATCTGGCAGGTCGTCTAGGAAGGTTTCGTAGATGGTGCCGGTGTAATAGTCCAACCCACGTGCGATGGAGACATCGAGTGCGACTCGGTCATCGGCGACTGCGGCGGTACGGACTGCGTCGAACAACTCGCGGAGACGAGTGACGCCGTCCATGCCTCGCTCATTGCCATTGAGGAGCAATTCGACTTGGCTGAGCACATCCGCTGAGGAACCGGACAACTCCGCGAATGTCAGGACGGCCGTCGCTTGCATTTCTTCGACGCCTGGGAGGGACACGAGTTCCTTGATGACATTGTCACGACCGATCTTGGGCAACTTGTCGAGGGCACGCAGGACGCCTGTTGATTGCTCCGCAAGGTTAAGTGTCTCCAACAGTCCGTTGAGCAATTGACGGTGATTGACGCGTATTGTAAACCGCTCGAAGCCGATGCGGGTGATCAGGTCATGAATCACCAGGAGAGTTTCGATGTCTGCGATGTTAGAATCGGTGCCGATCGTGTCGAAGTCACATTGGATAAACTCACGATACCGCCCGCGTTGCGGCTTCTCAGCCCGCCAGACGGGGGCAATGTGATACCGCTTGAAGGGAGTGCCGATGTCGTTGAGGTGCTGAGCCGCAAATCGGGCGAAGGGGATTGTCAGGTCAAATCGCAGGGCGACGTCGCGATCACCCTGGTCCTGAAACCGGAACATCTGCTTGTCCGTCTCGTCACTCCCCTTTCCTAACAGGATTTCGCTGTACTCCAAGGCGGGCGTGTCGATGGGACTGAACCCATAGCTGCGGTACACCTCGCGAGCGGTCGCCGTCAACTCCTCTCTCGCCATCGCGAGTCCGGGGAGTGAATCGCGAAAGCCTTTGAGAGTCTGCGGTTTGATGAGTGATTTGGACACAATGGCCTTTGGAGATCATAGGACGGACTTCCAAGTCCGTCTGCCGGATAAAGTGAATCGATTGGACGGACTTGGAAGTCCGTCCTACGTATCATCCAACTGGGATCAAACGCCGCTCAACACGGGCAGCGCGAGGTCGGACACGGACTCTGCCTGTTTGGGGACCGGGAATTTGTCGGGCAGAACGGCTTCGGCGTACTCCCAGAGTTGCTCGGGGGTCTCAAAAAACTTGTCGTAGACGGAGTCGTCCTCGAACTCACATTCATCGGTGGTGTACGAGCGACAGATTTCAGGACGGGTCTCGTAGATGCCGCACATGTAGTCGTCGCGGATGTGCTTGCAGTCAGCCATGACCATCAGGTACCACGTCTCATCCTCGACGAACATGGCGACGTTGCCGTGCAACATGTACCAGCGGATATGATCGAAGTCCTGACGAGTTTCAGGTGCATCGATCGGGAGGGCGAAGTAGCGGCAGCACTTGGCGGTGCAGTAGTCGCAGGGAATCTCACCCGGCTTGAGATCTTTACGTTTCACGCGTGGTCGGCTCATCCTGACAGACATCTCCTTGGTGAACGGGTTCGGGGACGACCGGTGATGCGGGGAGTCGAATGGGCATTTCGATCCGACATGACCTGATCAAGCGGGCAGTGTAGTCACTGGATTCAAAACTGTGTATCCCCCGTTGACCGGGCTGTTGGGCCTCACATAGGATTGAAAGATGGACTTGCGGCGGACCAGCCGCCGTTGACGAGTCGTTATATCCGATACGATCGGTGTCATTCACAAAATGCAAAGAAACAGTCCGTTTGCTGCTTCTTGCCAAAATGTCGTGTAAACACCGGTCAGTGACCGATGGAGAACGAAACGGGCCTCTGGGCCTGATACAATGTGCCGGTTCCTTTCGTCCAAAGTGCTGCAGGTTGACGCATGCATACTCTTAGTAAAGTCCTGCTCGGATTTGTCGCCGTAGCGGCAATCGCGGCGATCTTCCTGACGTCGATGCTGTTTGACACACGTAATGAGTGGCTCAAACGTGTCTCCACACGTCAGGACACGGTCGCCGAAACCAAAGAGGATGTGCGGACGAAGTCGATCGTCGTCAGCGATCTGGAGAATGAAGTCAATCGCCGCATGATGAATTGGGGACGGTCGTGGGAACTCGCTCCGCAAGGTATCACTCTGCTTGACCCTGAAACCGGCGAGGTGGCTCTTCAGATTGGTCTAAGTCAGGGGCTCGCCGTTCAAGAGAGTGCCGCTCGACAAGCCGGACAAGATCGCCTGCTCCCAACGATCCACCTGTTCGGAAACTCCCAGGACGGCACGGTCAGCTATCTCGGGGCCTTTCGTGTGACCCAAGTGGAGCCGAATCAAGCGGCTGCCCAATTGATTCGCCCCCCCTTGCCGGGCGAGGTCGATGAATGGCAAGTCCTGGCCGCAAACGGTGTCCGCGTGTGGAACAACATCCCCAGCAGTTGGCTCTCGCTCAATTCCAAGTATCAAGGTCAGATCGCCGAGGCCCGTCAGGATGTGCAGGACGAGGAAGGCCGATTGGCAACATTAGAAATACTGAACACCAAATCCCAGGAGCAGCTGGCACGCCGCATGGCGGAACTCGAGGGGGATGCCGATCCAGTCCCAGGGGCGAGCCAGGATGTGATCGACGGGATGGTGCAGACCCTGCGAGTCGAAGAGTCAACGCGAAATCAGCAATTGCAGGTTCTCGACCAGTTGCGACATGAGTATGATGCCAAGTACAACGAATTGATCGACCTGCTGCAGCGGAACCGCAATCTGGAGAAGCAACTCCCGCAACCGGGGACTGAAAGCGATCCCTCAGGGGTTGAGCCCGCAGTTGGGCGAGTCGAGGAAGCGTCAACCCCACGGTGAGTCCGACTGACCGTGCAACGGATCCGTTCTGTCAGGCGACGTCAACAGGGAGGCCATGCACGGCCATGGGTATTGAGAGCCGCGAGTACTTGCGAAGCGACGACGGCCCCCGCTCATTCGGCGGCACCCTGAAGGGCACGGACGTCGTCAAAGGGCTGATCATCGCCAATGTCGTGGTCTTTGTGTTGCAGCTTCTCACAGCGCGCAATGGTGTCGTCGAGTCCTGGCTGGCGCTTGGCCCGGACGTTGTCACCGAAAAGTTTCAGCTCTGGCGGCTGCTGACCTATGCATTCTGCCACTCGCCGAACTCGATCTTTCACATCCTGATGAACATGTACATCCTGTACGTGACAGGTCGGCGGATTCAGTCGTACTACGGACCGAAGGAGTTTCTGCTGTTCTATTTGACGGCAGCCGTGCTGTCCGGACTGGGCTTCATTGTCATGGAGTTGGTGCTGGGACACGTGGGGTATGCGATCGGCGCGTCTGGTGCTGTCGCGGCCGTGTTCATCGCGTATGCCATGCGTCATCCGCGCGAGCAGTGGCTGTTGTTCTTCGTAATTCCTGTGCAAGTGAAATGGCTGTGCCTGTTGTTCATTCTGTTTGACCTCCAACCCCTTCTGGCGGAGTTAGGCGGTGGGGGGGCTCCTACGGGGATCGCCCATGCGGCTCACTTGGCGGGCTATCTGTTCGGGTTCCTCTACGAGAGGAATCACTGGCACCTCAGTGGCGTCTTTTCACGAGTGTCGACGAGCAAGTTTAAGCTGCCCAAGCGAAGCGCACATCTGAAGGTGTACACACCGGAAGATGAACCGGGCAATCTGGAGGCTCGCGTGGACGAACTGCTGCAGAAGGTTCATGAGCAGGGCGAATCAAGTCTCACCGACGCCGAACGCGACCTCTTGACTGAGGCCAGTCGCCGCTATCGCACGCGTCTGTGACCGTCCAGAATAGGGCCGACGAACTTCTGCATCTGCATTGGGTGTGACTCTTGATGAGTCCGCCGCTAGTCCTTGAACCAGCGTAGATCCATTGGCGGTGATTCGTGTGGCCGGAATTCTTCTGCGATTCTTGATGTTTTCGCGTAGTGAGAGCGGAAGAGCGTCGCATCTCAGGGAGGTTTTCACGTGAACCGCAGGATACGCA
>JAJDEJ010000117.1 GCA_029259815.1 Planctomycetaceae bacterium
GTTGACCACGTCGTCGGTGGTCTTGTCGATCCGCTGGGTGCGGTTGCCTTCGCCATCGTAGACGTAACGATACGCTTCGTCCTCCAGCAGCAGGTTGTGCAGCCCGGTGACATAGCCGGTGATGGTCCGGTTCCCGTTCTCGTCGTAGGAGTAAGTCTCCGCATCCTGGTTGGACGTGGCACTGGCGGACGTCAGCTGATTCTCCTCATCGTACCCATACGTAATCAGCCCGTCGCGAGACGATGTGAAGTTTTCGATGCGGTGAGCATCGTCGTAGGTGTAGTCGTACTTGGTGATTGTCGTACCACCCGTCTGATACTGGTGGTCGATCGTTTGCAGCCTGCCGAAATCCTCGCCGCTGGTGAAATACGCGTAGTCCGTAAAGGCGATGGAGGACGTTCCGATTTCGGTTCGCTGCAACGAGTCCAGGGAACTGTCGGTGCGGTAGGCGAACTCCACCTGGAGATCCGGCCCGCTTCCGGCGTTCGTCTGCGTCAGGGTTTCGATGCGGAGCAGGTCATCCACAACGGCGGTCTGCTGGAACTGCTGCACCTGATTCAGGTCGAAGATCAGATCGTCACGCACACCGGTGTCCGTGTAGCTGTGTTCAGCTTGTGTGTCGTAGATTGTGGTGGTGCCATCGACTCTCTTGAACGTACTGACATCCAATCGGCCAAACACATCGTACTCGTAGCCTTGCGTCCAATCGGTTGTTCCGGATTCGTCGACCGTTTCCACCATCTGACCGGCTGCGTTGGTGGTGGCGGTGATGATTCGACCGTCGGACCATGTCTCTGTCGACGTGAGGGTGACGGGGTCAAACGTATCGCTGATGGTGCGCCCGTTGCGATCCGTATAGAGCGTCGTCAAGCCGGTGTAGACCCACGATCGGGATGCCGTCACGACACCATTTGTGACCAGATTTCCGAATGAGTCCCACTCCGGCAGATCAACGGTTTCCGTGAGCTGTCGACTGAGGCCGTCAAAAGTCCAGTCGGTCACATTGCCTTCAGGATCGATCAGCCGCACCAGGTTGCCAGCCGAGTCGTAGTACATCTTGGATGTGATTTCGAGGGACTGGGCAATCGCCTGGGGGACAGATGACGTGCTGACCTGGCCTGTGGTGGGATTGAAGGTCGATGATGTGTACTGGCCCAGATCTTCGTCTTCCGACCGTCTCACGCGACCTGCGGGGTCGTACGCAAAGGTCGAGTGCTTGTCGTCCGGGTCTGGGGCGGTGGCGACGTCTTCGATGTCCGAGTTTTGCAGCAGCCATCCAGTCGAGTTAAAGCTGCTTTTCGTGGTTCGCCCCACCGGATCGATCGTGGTGACCGAGTATTCGGCGCCTGACGAATAGTCATAGATGAATGTGGTGGTTGGAGCCGCCTGGGAACCACCGGGACTCGGCTGTTCAATCCGGACAGTAGCGCCTCGCGCATCTGTGAATGTCGTCGTGGCCTCGGCAGCCGCCAGCGCCGTGGTGGCGTTGGACGTGCGGGCGATGCGGTTGGTGGTAGCGACCGAGTTAAGACCGTGCGCGGCACCGCCGACCTCGTAAGACAGGCCGACGATCAGGTCATCGGCATCCGTTCCCGTCCGCTGTTTCGCCTGCCCCACGATGATGGGTCGGTTCAGCTCGTCGTATTCGGTGTAGGTGCGGCGGAAGTTCGTCGCTGTCTGACCGGAGGGAGCGAAGTCCAGCATCTGATCGGTCAGATTGCCCGCCAGATCGTAGTCCGTCGTCAACTCGCTGCCGTCGGGATTGGTTTGCTTGACGATCCGCCCGAGGGCATCAGCCTCGTACGTCGTGGTGAGGCCGAAGCGATCGGTCTGCGACAAGGGATTGCCGATGTCGTCATACGTGTAGGAACTGGTCTCGAACCCCGTTTCTGCTGGCACCGTCATCTCAATCAGTTCACCAAAGCCGTTGTACTCGTAAGAGGTGGTGTGCGTGGAGACTGTGTAAAGGTCCGGAACGGTTGGGTCCGCCGCGAGAAACACCGGCGTGAACCGTGTCTCCGTTTGCGACAGCATGCGGTCGCCAGGGTCGTAGGTGTAATCCACGATCGCACCATGCTCGTCGGCCCCATCGGGAGACAGAACCTGGGAGCGTGCCAGTCTGTTACGAACATCGTAGGAATAGACCGTCGCTGTCTGGACAGGATCATCTTCACTGGTGATGACGCCTGCACTGTTACGATTCACCTTGCGGACACCATCCTCGCGGACCACGTTTCCAACACCGTCATAATGATATCGTGTGAGCAATTCGACTGGCGTCGTGATGTTGTTCAACTGCGTAAACGTCGATGTGCCAATCGCGCGGTCGTACGGATCGTATTCAATGGCCGACTTCGTGCCGATCAACAGATTCTCAGAGGACAGCACACGACCGACGGAATCCGTGATGGTCACCACCGTCTCAGTGTTGTCTCCCATCGTGGCTTGGTCGTTGGTGAAGATCTCATTCATCCGCGTCCAAGACGTGAAGTTCTCCGGATCGGAGAAAACTTCGGTGATGTGACCATCCGGGTGAGTGACCTTCTTCCGAGAACCGTCCTTGTAGTACAGCATGCCTGTCGTTTGCACGATTGCCGTGCCCACAGCCGCCCTGACCTCCTCCAGCAGACCCCGCGTGGTGTAGTCGTACTCGGTGACATTATCACTCCCATCCGTCACGGAACTCACCAAGCCATCATCGTTATAGGTGTACTCGTTATCGCTCAATACGACGGATGGACTTTCCTTCACTTGCTCGCGCAACAATCGGCCACCGGCGTCAAAGTTTCGGTCGATCTCATTACCTGCGTTGTCCGTAATCGTGTCGACGTATCCGTTGCCGTCGTACACATACGCTTGCGAACGCGTCGTCGTCAGCGTGTTCCCCGGATTCTGAGGATCATCCCGCACATCCTCGGTGCTGACATTGGTCACTCGACGTGAACCGTAGGTGAATGTCGTCACCAGGTATTCATGGTCAGTGTTGGCGTCCCCATCTTGCTCGTCCACGAGCACCTTATGCTTCTCAACCAAGTCTTCCTCGTCGGTCGTCATTGAATACTCAAAGATTTCCTGAGCATTCCCCGGTCCCACAATTTCCTCGACCAGCCCGGTCGATTCATCTCGCAGATAGATCGTCGAACGGCCTACCGCATCCGTCTCGCGGATCGGCAATCCGAACTGAGTTTCATACTCGATCGTCGACTGCGTGTAGTTATGGAAGACTTCCGTCACCCGGTCATGGTGGTTCGGCTGGATCACTGGTGCCGGAAGGCCACCGATCGTCTGCGACCCACTCCAGAGGTCGGCAACCAACGGATTCAAATCCCCTGTGTGGAATCGGTTTGAGCTATCGGTGTAGTCGTACGTGAATCGTGTGACACGTCCCAAGTCATCAGTGTGCTCAATCACGTTCCCGAAGTGGTCTCGGAGCCATGTCTCTGAAGTATGGTCCGTCAGCGTGCCATTGTCATCAAACTTCACATCGCGCTGGGTCAAGCGTCCCACATCATCAAGCGTGTACTGGACGACCGTGTCCTTGCCAAATAAGGTGCCGTTGGCATCATCGAACACGAGTTGATCATCCGTCGGCATGGTGACACTGGCCACAGGTCGTGTCGACGAGACCGTGTCCCATACATCGGACGCAGGCGTTGACACCGTATAGGTGTCGTCACCCAATGTTACTCCTGAAATCATCCCATGACCGTCATACGCAAACTGCGACTCACGCTCTGGGTTCTGTGCATCACTTCCCCACGTATCTCGCGAGACCACATACGACGTCGTAACGTAGTCACCATGGCTGACCATGCTTACAGTCGGCGTCTCACCGGGGAAGATGAGGCGGATAATGTTTCGTTTCTCTGTGGGAGCGATTGGATTTTCGTAGAAATGTGCGGGATTATCCAAACCGTCTGAAGGAAGCTCGACAATGATGTTCGGGAAGGCACCGTCCAATTTGTCGATGAGGCCGGACAGATCTCGAACACCATTCGTCTCAAGATCGTCAAGAGTGATGCCATAGTCCGTACCATCAATCTTGATTGTCGTTGTCTGACCTGCGAATTCATCGAGTCGCTCCGTTTGGAAATCTGTGATTTGAGTGTGCTCAAAGTGGCGAGTCCAGACTGTCTCACTCAGGGAGGTGTCTACGAGTTTCATCTGTGTCAGCAGTGCACCGTCCGCCGAGGACACTACTGTTGCGTCTAGTTCACGATCACCCGGAAGGTCAATCTTGTCGAGTAAAGCGCTGCCGTCATATTCAAATTGAGTCACAGATCCATCATGGGCGGTAATTGTGTCAATGACCGTTCGACTGTTCACAGTCGTATACGTGAATGTGGTCGATGGCCCGACCACTGGTTCAATTTCTGTCAGCAGCCCGTCTTCGGTGAAGTAGAAGATCGTCTGATCTTCTGCGGTGTAAGTCCATCCCGACATCAGGTGCACCAATGTCCCCAGTTCGCGGCGGATGTGCGTGTGCGTCTCTGGTTCAACAGCGTGCCAAGCGTCCGTCTCTGTGGCACCGGGCACGAATAGTCGCGAACCGCCGTCAGGCGACGCAAGAAATGCTCGATCATCCTCCCATCGAGTCGCCGAGGGTTCGACAACCAAACGTGGAACACCTTGAAGCCCCCATCCCTCACCAAAGCCGGCGAAAGGATTGAGCGAGCTGTCGGCCAGGTCGTTCCGTAGAATGAGTTCATTCCCGTGGAAGAATAGCTTCTTGCCCCCGATCACTCCACCACCGGAGTTCAAAGGAGAAACCAGCAACGTCCAGCGATAGATGCCGCTTTGGTATTTGGCGGGAAGTTGCCCACCTTGGATTGCCAAATGAAACTCGGTGTCGCCTCCGTCGGCCAGGTCATCGACGGTGAAACTTCGCTCTGTGACAAGTCCATAAGGATCAAGGTGCTTGTATCCGCTAGTCGACTCATCGAATTCATGCCAAAACAATTGAGCTTTCACGCTGGCAAGATCGGCCTGCAAGATTTCATCAACAAAGACTCGGCTCAGTTTAACGTGAATGGTTGGTGCGACCGTAGCCGTATCCGAGGCGTATGTCAGACCAAAGCCACCAAGGTCTTCAGCGGTAGAGTCTGTGTCGAGTGCCTGTGCAAGCTTGAGGGCACCAGTATTCAAGTCAATAAGTGATTCACCGATGCGCTCAGTGTAGGATTCCCCCAATCCCCGATCGGCCACTGTAGCCGAGGCCACGAAATCTGGCTCATCGCCACTGACAGTCGCTGGGTAAATATTATCGAAATGGGGCACGGTAGAAGTGACCGTGTTACCAAGGTTAAGGAAATGTGTTTCTAGAACTTGAGTATAGCTATAGCCATCAGTGACGTAGTACCGCAGGATGTCTCGGAACCCGTTGCTGTTCTCTACGACACGAATTCCGAATCCCTCCGAGACATCATATAGGTCCGCTTGAAGAAGCAATGTCACGCCTGGGGTTGCTCCGGCTTCCTTGACCGTACTGAAATCGCCATCTGGGTCGACGAAGTCTGTCGGAATCCAAAGCCGCGTCAAAGAGCTAATACCTGGATCTTCTCGATAATTGATGGCGTTGGGGACAGCAACTTCTGGCCGACTGTTCTGTACTCGTATGGAGGCATGTGAACCGACCTGGCCTTGGGCACCGAAGCTTGAATACGCATAGGTCAGCTGTTCTTCGTAGTCACCAAACAAGTTGAAGAACGACACATCAGGTGTGTAAGTGGCAAGGCCGTTTGAAGTCGTCAACACGCCCCTGGCGACGTCATTGACGACGGTGGCGTTTGTCGCAGCGACCGAATAGGAATGGTCTCCGAGGTTGAAGAGTTGGATATAGAACTGATCCGTATTGCTCTTCCCAATGAGGTCGTTGGTATCGACCGAGCGTGCACGGAAAGGTACGCCTTCGCTGATGAATTCTGTGTTCAGCGCGCGACCATAGTCCGTGCCATTCACCGTGTAGTCATGCGCGTCAATCGTGACTGTCAGGTCGCTTGCGCCGTCGTCGACATAAAAACCATTGTCAAGAATGTTCCATGTGTTTGTCCCGGTCTCGTCGAGTCGGCCGTTCACGACATCTGTGAATTGAGGCTGTGCGGTGGAAGATGTCGACACTTCGTCGTTGGCACGCACATCAAAAGTGATTGGACGACTATGCGAGGTGATGAATGAGTCGTCCTCATAGATCGTGCCATTGCCGCCGCCGATTTCCGAGACCGTGACAGTGGCATCGTCGGTGTAGACTGTATTCCCGCCAATGTCGGCCATCAGCCGGTAGGTAAAGCTGGCAGGAGGTGTTGTGCCAGGCAGGCCGTATGTCAAGGTGCCGTCCGGGTTCAGTCGAATCGAAGTGTTGAGTGAGGGATCGACATCGACACTCCAAACGACGTCACTTTGGCCAGGGGTGGTTGGAAACCTGTCATTAGCGAGAATGTCAATGGTTAGTGGTCGACTGGTGTCAGTCACCAGCACTGAGTCGGAGACCGGTTGCAGTTTTTCGACTCGGACTGCATCCGCAACAACCAAATTGTTGAGCTCACTGTTGGTGGCATCCAATCGAACTTTCAGCGTCCCTGATTGGATCGTGAACGTCCCAATTTCCTCCCAGAGGGCAAATTCCCCGTCTGCAAACGCATGAAAGTCATTGGGGTGGCCATACCAGCGATGCTGGTTCAGAATGACTGTGTCCAATGGCGTTTGGTCATCAGAAACAGTGAAAGGCGCGAAGGCAAAGATTTCACCACCCCCGAAGTCTTCGGCACCATTCCTGTCCCACGTGGCTGCCACTTGATACAGCCCGTCATCGAGATTGGTGAAGGACCACTCCGCCGCCCCACCATTCTTGTTCGAAACCAGTATGTCGCTTCCATCGACGTCGCGCCCATAACCATAGCCGGAGTTTGTTTTTGATACCCAACCGCTTGGTGTCGTGAATCCTGATGAGTCACCATTGTCGATCACCCACACTTCATTGGCACCGCCGACCGTATCGTCGAGGACATCTCCCAGGAGATCGAAGCTGAAGGTGGAATAATCAGGATCGTCTGTGGGAATCACCAGCGTTTCGCTGACCGAACCTGCGGTTCCAGCGGTCATTGTCAGTTCAAAGGTCAGCGACGTGCCGGAAGCGATGACGACAGGAGAGTTGTCGCTCCAATCGAAACCACTCGGGTCGGTGACGGCGCTGACATTCAAGTCGTCGGTTCCCGTATTCTGGATGACCACCTGCCGGGTGACTTCTTGTCCGGCGGGCGAACTTCCGAAATCGATGACGGCTCCGTCGGCGAGACGGACGCCATCGACATAGACTCTGATTTCAGGTGCATCACTGACGCCTGTCACGCTGATCGTGCTTGTCGCCACGTTGCTGCTGAGGCCTCCATCACTGACCGTGATTTCGATTGCTCGGGGCGTCGTGTCAGGCAGGGAGGCGGTGTTGGCGAAAGTGATCAGTTCAATCGCCTCTTCAAATTCCTGCTGTGTCGCAGGTCCGGTCAACGTCAGAGAAGTGGCGGGCACTGAACTCGCTGTAATGCCGCCCGGCAGTGAATTGGAGACGTTGAGTTCGTCTCCAGGCTTCGCATTAGTAATGGTGATCGAAGCGGATTGGAGAATGCTGTGCGTTCCGTCTCCAATCAACGTGTCCGAGTCCGCGATCGGGACCGGCCCGCCATTCTGGAAGAATGATCCCGCATATCCGGTGCCGAACAATGTGTCGTCGTTGCTGTCGAGGTCCAATTCGGGAGGCGTGTTGACCTCGTTGTCTACGATCGTGGTCGTCACTACAGAAGTAATCAGCCCCACCTCGCTCGGACTCGGATTGCTAAGGGTGATGTCAAACGATTCCGCGAGTTCAAGCTCCGAGTCATCCAAGACATCAATGAAGAACGTGAGGCTGGTGCTGTGTCCCGATCCTCCGGTAAACGTGAGCGTATCACCCGAACGAGTCACTCCTGAGAATCCCGGAGCGTTAATCGCAGCGTCGATCGCAGTTGTAAGTGCAGGAGAAATATCATTGCCAACTGTGACATCGACCCCGAGTGCCAAAGCGACATCCACACTCACCGTCTCTAAAGTTTCGAGAATGCCGCTGTAGGCGATCGTGTAACTTGCCTGGTTGCCATCGGCATCAGACGTATCCTCCGTAATGGAGTCATCACCAGTGATAGAGAACATGACCTGCTCGATCCGAATCGCATCCGCAATCACATACTCGTTCGCATCATCTGAGAGTTCGACCTCCAGTGTCGATCCAGTGATGGTCACCGTTGACAGCTTCTCCCAAGTCGTTCCATCAGCACTGAAATCATCAGGGTCCAGTTCCTGATTGATGTCGACCGCGTCGAGCGTCGTCGTCCCGTCGGTGATCTCGAACGGAGAATTGGTGGCGCGGTTAGAATGTGAATTCCATGTCGCCGACACCAAATAGGTTCCAGCAGTCAGCCCGGTGAATGACCAAGTCGCAACGTCAGCCCCGGTGCCATTCTGCGAGTTGTGGACATCATTTTCATAGCCGCCAGAAGGAGTCGTGTCTTGCCAGTTGCCGACCGTTGAGAATCCGGTGTCTCCATTGTCGATGATGATGCGATTATTGAGGTCGTCGTCTACCAATGTTGTCGCAACCATGCTGTTACTCAACGCGACCAGCCCGCCATCAAAGTGAGGATTGTCAATTCTGACCAGGAAATCTTCGTCCTGCTCGAAATCCCGGTCATCAGCGATCGGGATGGAGAAGTCAAATTCAAAGTCGGTCCCAGTGCCGTCAAATGTCAGCGTGTTGTCTTGCGTATTCAGAGTCACTCCCGTCGGCAACGCAGCAGTGAGTGCCGTGGTCAACGTTTCTGCAAAATCATCGCTGTTCGTTTCATCATGGAACAGTTCCACATCGATCCTGGCGGTTTCGTTGGCACCCAACGTGCCTGTGTAGCCGATTGTGTAGGTCGCTTCGTTGTGACTACCGGACGGCGAATACTCAGAGACCGAGTCATCTCCGGTAATGTGGAAATTAAAGGCACCGCTATTGTCGACCGGCTGAATGCGCACTGCGTCGGCAATCACATAGCCATCCGAATCATTCGACAATTCGACGATCAGGGTGCCAGACGACATCGTGACGACCATCAGATCATTCCAGAAGAACTCTTCGGACAGGAAGTCCTCTGGGGAATTTTCCTGGTCAACGTCGACTGTGCCAATGATGTTGTCTGTCGATCCATCAAATACGATATGAGTATATGGCGAGTCGGTTGCCCGGTTGGCGTGAGCCGTCCATGTGGCCGACACAATGTATTGAGCTCCCATGGTGAGGTCTTCGAATTGCCAGCGAACTCTGCTTGAGCCGTCACCCGCCGGAGCATTGTGGACTGAGCCTCCGTATCCACCGGACAACGTGGACAATTGCCACGATCCCTGCTCAATCGTGAAGCCAGAGTTTGGGTCATTCCATCCCCCATTGTCGACAATTTCGTGGCCTTCGAAATCGTCATTCGTGATGCTCGCAACGGCGGATATCTGTCCCAGGGCAATCAGGCCGCCTGTAATCTGCGGATTGTCAATCGTAATTTGAAATGCCTCGTTGCCTTCGAGATCGCGATCATCGATGACCTCCAGTGAGAAAGTCAGGCTGGAGTCATTCCCCATTCCTTCGTCAAAGGACAATGTCGTCCCAGTGCGAGTGATTCCAGTGGCACCGGCATTGATCGCTGCATCAAGCGCCTTCACAAAGTCGTTCTCGCTCGTCAGAAATCCAATGTAGTCCGAGGCTTCGGTTTCATCGAACAGGTGAGCCACATCCACGCTGGCAGTGGAATTCGCAGGCAGCGTTCCGCTATACCCAATTGTGAATCCCAGCTGGTTACTGTCTCCATCAGACGAATCTTCCGTCACGGCGCTCACCGTCGCGAAACTGACAGAGAACGTGACATCCACATCCACGCTGGTTACCGGATCAATCCGAATCGCATCCGCGATCACGTACCCATTGGCGTCGTCAGAGAGTTTGACGACCAGTTCCGTCCCGGTCACGTTGACGACCATCAGGTCTTCCCAGTCGCTGCCGCTATCAGAGAAATCATTCGGGGCTGACTTCTGATCAACTTCAATCGTTGCGATGGCTGTTGATCCGTCGTAGAGAGTGTACGGCGCATCAGTTGCCCGGTTGGAATAGGCTGTCCAAGTGGTCGACACCTGATGGAGTCCGGGCGTCAACCCGGTGAAAGTCCACGTTGCGTCATCAAGCCCGGTTCCCGCAGCCGAATTCTGTAGGTTTCCAAGATGGCCAGCAGAACTACTGGTTGTCCAACTTCCGCTCGTCAAATACCCACTTCCACTACTGTTGTCGATGATCGTGGCGCTCAGCAGTACGCGAGTCTCCAAGGCCTCCGCTGCTACGGATGGCCGTCGCGCTAGCGAAGACCTTCGCCGGTTGCTACGTCGTTGATACAAGACGGCCCCGAGGATTTTGCTCATGCGTTGCGAGAAGCTGAACGATTTTCCAAAGCGGCTGAAAAGCAACATGACTTTTCCTTCAATGGAAGAAGGTCTCTGGCCAAGAGACTGAGGACAGCAAGCAACGGCACCGAAATGATGCCGTCCGACAGACGACTCAGCGGTCTGCGGTAAGTCTGAGTCATCCAATTGACTCCGATGTGGCGAGCGTTGATGCAGACGAACTGCATAGTTGTCTTCTATCCAACACCTAACAGGGATTCAATGGGCACGAAGCTTGAATCTCATCATTCATATCAGAATCGTGAACGCTGATGCGTCCTTCGCGTTTCTCGATTGGGTAGCTGATGCTTCCGAATAAAAACGCAGTTACAGAGGCAATGTCGGACCACATTGCTGCATCGGCCAAGACTTGCGTATTCTCCTCGCGCCGCAAAGTCATGACTCACGCGATACGCATCAATAGCTGCAGATGGGTGTATAGGCAGGTAGACATCCGAGAACGTCCAGAAAGGTTGCGGTGAAGCTACGCGAACGTGAGAGCATGTACGACGCCTACGGCATTTCGACGAAAGTGACGTCCAAACAATCGGAGCGTTCAATAGTCGTCGGGCAGTCATTTGAGAAGAACAATTGCTGATGTCAATTGAGCCCCACTCAGAACGCTCCCGGGACCATCGAATGTTCAAGGACTGACGTTCTGCCGCAACGACTTCAAGGCAATCGGTCTCTGTCTGTGCTCTGAGTCGCCTGCTCGCTTCAAGTCATGAGTGATTTTTGATCGTCGACCAGAAACGTCGCCATCAGTTTCAATAGAGGAAGATTGAATTGGAGACGGTGAGTCGGTCATCTCTGAAGTCACGCAGGTTCATTCAGCTTGAATCAACGAAAGGATTGCCGTCCTGATTTTTGGCGAAATGCTCTCCCATCCCAGCACGACACTCTGCAAATCGGAGTCAAGAGTTGTCAGGAGGCGACAATTCAGTGTGCCTGAGATGCAGCGCATTTGCAGCGCGAGACACTCCGCGTGTAGAGCAACATGAAGCACGGCAAACGTTTGTTGCGGTTCCCACTTGGGGTTCGAGTCCCCTATCCAAATCTTCCCTGATCAGTGTCGTCGGGGCAACAATGATCTTAGGTGACAGAGTATCCCGCTTTGGTGGTCCCCAACGAAGCGGACGCGACCGAATCGTTAGAGACACGGGATAGAGAGAGCGGATGCGCCGTCGCAGTGATCACACTCTCGACCTGACATGTCCACCTCGAAGTGCGTAAGGTGGGCGCCGCATTGGCTATTCTGGCCCAAGCCTTGCGCGCACATGACGAGCACACCTGGGGCATCAACAAGAGTTGCTTGCGCGCATCGGTCCGATTGTCCGATGCGGATTGGGCAAATCGCTTGGACGCTTCGGCTTCATCGCCCGAAGTGCCTTCGACGTTTCACTCCGACTAGGGTTAGCGATTTCCGTTAGAGGCGTACGTCGCGGTCCCCACAGCACACGATTGTATCTCAGGTCGGTTAGTCAGCGACCTCAAGCCGCAGCGGATGAGAACTCTTCGCAGCGGCTTTTCTTGCGTCGAGCGATTGCGACTCTTCCGAAAGGTTAGTCACCCACGATGCCAAGAAGTACTGTGAACAGGACTCCCAAGCCAAGCGTACATGCGTGCCACCACAGAGGAGAACGTCCGTGATAGGCACGCCAGAATGTCTTCGCGACAGGCCACGCACAAGCGAGCACGAGCAGCAAGAAAACAATGATGTACGCAAAGCGCCCATCACTGGGATGGGTCAGCGTGCCAAGAAGAAGTTGAACGGTCACTGCGCCAATCCAGATGGTCGCGAGCGTTGAGAGAAATCCCCAGACGAGCAGTGAAGGCACGGCAGCCACAATCTGCAGCGTTTTGGGGAGAAACACCTGAGAGTCTTTATGAGGCCGTTCACTGTGACTTGCCATCCGTACATCGTTCTGATCATGAATTCGATTGGTCTGCCATCGGGCATCGCCCTGCTTGTTGATAGAGAGTCTCATTCCGAGGCTGCGGTCGACTCCTTCAGACTCTTCCACCGCAGCCAGACTTCACGCAGGACGGCGTTATCGACAAGACCTTGCTTGGCTTCGTTTAACTGAGAGGATCTAATGCTGAAGTCACCTTCTTCATGTGCGGTGAACTGTGGGTCAGCTTGCAACGTCTGGTCGGGGAGGTCGATGTTTTCGGCGGCCGTCTCGTTCCCCCAGAAGGAGTTGCGAGTGAGCTTGAGTTGAGAGCGGCCTGACTCCTCGAACACCACAATGCCGCGCGGGTTGCCCATCAGGATATTGTTTCGGATCTTGAGCGGACAGGTGTCGCGTGTGCCGATCGCTGCGTAGGTGCAATCGAGAATCACGTTGTTCTCGATCGTCACACTCGATTGGGCGAATGCTCCGATCCCCGTTCCTGCATTCTGGATTACATTATTGGCGATGCGGCCTTTCGCACTCTTGTTGCCCAGATAGATGCCTCGATTCTTGTTGGCAATGATCAGATTATCGTGGGCGAGGAGCGTGCCTCCCGTACAGCGAAAGCCGTGATACTCAGAACCCGTCACAATCGTGCGGCTCACGTCTACCTTCGACCCGGCGAAGACCGAGAGACCACAGTGTCCTGGGTTCAGAATCACGCAATCGATCACCTGTCCTTCGGCTCCGCCGGAGTAGTTGACGGTGAAATCAAATCCCTCGAAGTGACAGTCCTCGATCGTCACCTTGGAGAACCCTGCACACTGCACAGCCGACGGGCACTGCTGCGTGCCGCCGAGGGCAATCAGCCGGCAATTTTTGAGCGTGACACGACTGTCCTGAATGAGTAGGGCACAAGCCGGCCCTTTGCGACCATCGCTGGATTCAAGTTGCCACTTGATCGTCAAACCCTCAATGACGACCGGCTGTTTCGAGCGGATCGACAACGCCGGTTGATCAGCAGTGACTTCCAGCACACATTCGTCGCGAGACTCCCCCACGAGTGTGAGCGGTCGATCGATCGTCAACGGAGACGTAAGCGTGCCCGGATTTACAGTCACCTCACTGTTTCGATGGGCAGACTTCAGCCGTCCGGCCAGATCTTCGTCCGCAATCACAGTCCCTGTGAACACGGACATCGAAAAAGAATACATCAACACTTGGAAGGTCATTCGAGAGGCCATCATCCGTCGCGGCTCCTGTGGGTTAGAGATGTCAAAGTGAATTGAACACTCTCACTGGCGTGGCCGCTCACAGAACATCACTCAGAATTTCAAAAGAATCGAGAAATTCGAGATCAAAGCCGAATGAGCGTAGCGTTGTGCCACTGCTGAGTACGACGACCGAGATCGGTTGGCACGAGTCATCCGCCTTCCCTCAACCGACCCTGTGTGAGCGGCTCCGTTTCATGAAGCTGCTCTCTGGACGATGCCAACCGCCGAATCCGTCGTGGCGAGCCGAGAGCATGTAATCAAAATGATCGCTCCAGCCTCGGACATGGTGACCAATGAGGGCGTCTCATCTGGCTTGGTCGCTCAGCGCTCAGGACCAACACACATAGGGCATCAACCAGAGTCACTTGCGCGGTCCGGTCCGACGCTCCGGGCTGAGAAATGCACTTCGCTAACACGCTTCGGCTTCATCGCCCGAAGTGCCTTCACCTGGCAGGACGAAGCGAGTCGCGTCCGCTGTTTGTGCTGACTTCCAGCCGTACCTTTTCCGGAGGCGAAGGTCTTGCGTTTGTCCTCAAGGAACGCAGTCGTGCAACCATCATAGGTGAGACCACGGCTGGAGCTGCGAACGCGGGCAGACCGTTTCAGATCAACGAGGCATTTGAAGCGACGATTCCTACCGGCAGGGTTGCTGGTGCTGTGACAGGCGGCAACTGGGAAGGCACGGGGGTCACTCCGGATGCGCGCTTCCCCGCATCCGACGCATTGAAGCACGCCCATGTCCTCGCGATCCGTGCATCGCTCGACAAGACGATCGACAATCACTGGCGGGACACGTTGGACCGGTATCTACGGGCAATGGAGGCGACTGAGCCGTAAGTCTGTTGCGATACGGGCCAATCGAGAATGAGAATGAATCAATCAATTGAGTCCCGCCGGAAGGCGTTTAGAACGCGCAGTCTGAAAACGCTTCGGATTCATCGCCCGAAGTGCCTTCGACGTTTCACACTGACGCGCTTGCGGGGTACCGCTTGCGTGCACAGGTCACGTCCTTATGACGCAGGCAGGTTCGTTGGCCAATCGACTCAGGTTCATGTGTTCTAGATAGATAGTTTCTTCCAAGTCCTCGATATTTTAGATGTTTGCTCTTCATTCGGTAGAACACAACGAGCACGAGCTAGTGGCTTTCCGCAGTCAGCGTACCAGCGATATCGTCGTATGTTAGCCAATAGCGGACTTCGCCGGGCTTGCTGAACTCGATCGACGCGGTCCGCAGCTCATCGCGCCGCCCGAGGGAAAACCAAAACTTCTTCAGTGGCACATCGCCAAATTCGGCTTCGCCTTTGTCATTTGTATTTTTCGACTCCAGTATGTTACTTGACGGATACAGCTCTTCGCCGCTCATTTCGAGCGTGTAATCAGCCAATGGCTCGCCGTTCGGATTAACCAGCTCGACGATGACCTGTGTCGCCGGCAACATGACGAAGTCTAACTTGTACGGCTGACCGCGATAGACGATGGCCTTGAAGTGCCAGCCTCCCTCCTCAAGGTTCTTCGGCCGAAAGTTCGCCATGCCCAGATTGCCGTTTTGACACAAATCGCGTTCGTAGTATCCCGGTTTGTGCGCGTAAATCGTCGCTGCTTGAAGATTCGGCCCTCCGGCCAGACTAAACATCCCAGGACCAAAGTGAAGCTCATAGCGCCCCGCGACGTCGGTCTTGACCGGCTTACCTGTTTTCAACGTGCCAATGCCGGTGGCCGCGCGAACTTCAGTGCCTTCCATCGGGCGCCCATCGCCATCTGTGATGCGGCCCATGACGGTAAATTGGTACTCAGGGGCTTTGGGCGTCGGCCCAAGAGAGACGTTGCCGTCCAGCTCAATGTCGATTCTCCCAAATTGCCCTTTGTTCACCCACAAGAGCGCGTGCTCGTTCGCCCAAGCCAATTCCGCCGCACCGTGGTTGAGCACCTTACGCGCTCCGCTGCCGTCGGGCTGCACGAGCCATACTTCGTCGCGACTGGTTTTTTCCTTAGCTTCGTTTCGCGACGAATCGCGATGACGATAGGCGAGCCACTTTCCGTCCGGCGACCACACGGCGCCATACGCCCCGCTCATCGACCATGAATAGGGCTCTTTTGTCGACATATTGGCCGGCGGGTCCGAGACGTGAGTGACCTGCGTCTCGCCGCTTTCAATAAACTTCGCCACGTTGAGGACGCCAATGCACCCGTCCATCGGTATGCCGCCGAGCCAGCTGCCGCCTTGCACGACGTCGGTCACGGTCGCCAAGCGATTGGAGTCAGGTGACCAGCCGGCAGCCGTTCCCTTCACCGCAGGCCTTTGCACCTTGCCAGTCTCTCCTTCGATAATCGCAAGTGGATAGTCCATCACATAATGGCCAATGCCGCACGTCAGGTACTTGGAATTGGGCGACCAGGACGGCAGGTTCGCGACAGTCTCATCGAGAACCTGCTTTACCGACTGCGTCGCCAGGTTCACCAGGAACAGCCCGTGCATCTGCTTCACGTCGGGATGAGCCCTAATGTACTGACGACGATCCTGGGCGCTGCCGAATTCTTGGTCGACCTCGGCATAGTTGCCGCAGAATGCGATTGTTTTGCCGTCGGGCGACAGGCATTGATGGAAGAATGAATCGCATCCCGGCGGCATCCGCAGCTCGCCGGCTGGCTTGCCCTCCAGGTCGATTAGTTGATAACCGTCTTCGCCGTGTTCCGTGACGTAGGCGATGTGATCATTGCCGTACCACTGCACCTCGTCGACGGCTTCGGCATCGATCGGAAGCGCATACCGATGAGAACCGTCGGCGTTGCCTACAATGATGCGCACCTTCTGCTCACCGTTCGGGCCGACGGCGGTCTGGCCGTAGGCGATGTGCTGGCGATCGGGCGAGATGAGTTGGCTAACCGGCGTGGCCTGGTCTTCCGCAACGAGCCTGGCCGTCGGCGCGTGCATGAATGCGACGATGGCGAGTGCAGTCACACACGGAGCTGGGTCCAGCCAATGATTCGTCGTATGCATCGCATTACCTCAGCAGGTCAAGAAGCCCAGCCGTTAGACGGTATCCATTGAACCGAATTCCCAAGACATTGCCAACAGGATCTGCAATTCACCTGCATTCAAAGTCCGTATCGCAGTGACACCATCAGGGGTTTCTCAGTCACAGTCCAGAGCATTGTGGCATACTCTTCTCGTGTCTGCTGCGCAGGGCTGCCGGAGCAGAGGTACTTCATCACCATGATTCGTGTTCGTCTGGAGGCAGGGGTGGCCAACGCCACTTCGCTAACGCGCTTCGGTTTCATCGTCCGAAGTGACTTTGGTGTTTCACGCCGACCAACCAGATGACGACCTGTTCGTCGAGCATGGCAGCAGTGATGACGAGCCAAGAGCTGTCTTGCCTGACCCAGATCGAATCAGATGAGTTGTTGACACACACTGGATATCGAAGCCGACTGGGGTTGGGGCATCGACGCAGGGCGGCCAGACAATTGGCTGGGCTGTGCAGCAACACAATGACTCACAGTCGGCAGACGATTGCACAAAGCTGCTTCGAACATCATTTCATACCGTTGGCGAGTCGATGGGGGCGCTGCCCTCTCCAATCGAATGCTCTTGCCACGTCACTCTTTCGCCTTCAGTTCGACGTCTGTCGTCTCGCCGCCTACGAGCTCAACCGTAACTTGGTCGGTCTCCTGTGAAGAATTCCCGGGGTTTGGACGACCATGGATAACATAGCGACCGGGAGGGACGTTCTTAAAAGTCCGTGAGCCGGAGGCGTCGATGTTGCCTGAGCCACCCCAACTGCCGATGGACTCTCCCTGTTCCGGCGAGATGCTGACGATGTACTCCGCAGGCCGTGTGACATCTTCAAAGTCGACTACGACCACGATCCGCGACGACTTCGTCATCTGCAACGCAACATCTGTGGCGGGAATCTGAATCTCTAATCCCAGGCCGGGACGGCAGTAGCCGTCCTTGTGGATCGAAACTCTGGCGGACCCGGCAGGCACTCCGGTGACTTTGAAACGACCTTCGACGTCAGTCGTGGATTCGTAGTCCTGTGGGGATTTGTACGATGATTGATCTACACTCATCACGTCACGCAGTTTCACGGTCACCTCAGCCAATGGTTTCCCCTGTGCATCCTTGACTGTTCCGATGACGGTCGTGGCGCGAACTAGCCCTGTGTTGTACTGTGCCCATGCCGGCAGGCCGTCATGCTGGGCATACCCTGCGATTCGAGGAACATACTCTTCCGCACGCACGACGATCTGGTGCCATCCCTCGGGCGTCGACGTCAGTACCCAGCGGCCGTCATTGTCAGTGCGAGCTGTCGTGACATTGGTGTACGTGTATCCTCCTTCTTTCTGTCTCCCAATCCGCTGCAGGACCATCTCCCCCATGAGTGGGGCACCATTTGCGAGGTCAGTGACTTGCCCCTCAATGACGGTCCCATCGTCGACGGAGAATCCGTGGGCTTCAAGCCGCTGGTCGTCAACAATGATCCCCTTGGGGATTCGAACCCTTGTCCAATCGATGTTTCCGCCAGTGTAGGCGTCGATCCGTGGAACCGGTTCACCTTCAGGAGTCACGTCAGGTGGACGAAGGCCTGCCTGCATCTGCTGTTGCATTTTCCACGAATCGATGACCCACACCATAAACGTCCAGTCAATGTGTGCGTCGGCCCGCTTCTCTTCCTCATCGTTCGGATTGAACCAGAAGCTCTTGCCGACTCCATCGTGCACGACGAGTTTCTTCTGCTTCGATTCGATCTTCGCGAACCTCTCCAGCAGCTTGTTGAACGCCTCCGTGTCGCCGCGACATTCCGCATGCCACTGTCCGCCCCCAAACGGCGGACCCTCCCAGTAGGCGACACGAGGTTGCACATTGAAGACCGCCGCCGCACCGGTCGGCCAACCGGGGTCGTCCAGTGACTTATTCCCGGTATCTCCCAGAATCAAAGCAAACGCTTCCGACATCGGGCTGAAAACGATCGCTGCAGTGGCGAGAAATGCCAGTACGCCCAGCGTCATTCCTCCTCCACACACCTGTCGACGAGTTCTGACTGACGGCATCTCTGCACCTCTAAATGAACCAAGGGTACGGCATCTGCTTTAGCAGCTGACGTTCAAGCGGCCAATTCGTTAGGCGAGTTTTACAGGTTTCAAACACCTTGGATTCTCGCCACAACCTCCTCACTGTTCACTACGTATGAGAATTCACGGATCACCGACTCCGAAGAACTCATCTCGGATTTCAAGAACCCAGATCGCCGTCAAATCGATCGCAAATGACATGCTCCAAAGCTAAGAGGAGATTCATGTAGAACGACTATCGCTTGCGCGCTCCAGACCGACACGCCGGAGGCATCAGAGGACGAGCACACCTGAGCGTCCAATTGCTTTGAGCCAACCCGCTTCGGACCGACACGCCGGAGCGGGTTGGGTTTACGATCATTCCTGATACCGAACCGGGCACCAAACAGGGGTTCATGGGAGTTGCCAACGAGTGTTGTGGTCGATGTGGCTGACAATGCACCAACGAGAGAATTGAATCACCATCCTCTGATTCATCCCCGTAACAAATTGGACCGCCGCGCACCGGAGCATGAAGAAGTCAGCGGATTAGGACTGCGTATTGATTATCCGCTGCTCTTGACGCCATACAGCCAACGATGGACGTGGTTTGACACGGCAAGTAATCTTTCATCGCTGATGCGTTCGCGATACTGGCCGCTGATTGAGCTGTCGATGTGTCCCATGATGTGCGAAGTTGCGAGAGGATCACGTGCGTCATCACCAACAGTCTGGAACGTGTGGCGAAGTGTATAGAAGCCGAGCCCTTTTGAGTACAGATCTGTCAGCTGCAACAGTCGCCGAAAGCGGATCGTCAGCTTATCAACGCGCTGCCCATCACTTTTCACGTCAACAACTTCGCAGCCTGTGCGAGTAAGGAAGACGCGATCTGAGAGTTTCTTCGTACTCGGAGTTGGGCGAGCATTCAAAACCCGCTTCAACGCAGTGACCGTCTCTGGCCACAATGGCATTCGACGTTCGACACCTGTTTTCGGCCTCGGATAGTCAAGCCATCCGCTGTCGTAGTCGAGCATGGAACGCGTCAACTGTGAGATGTCTGTGTTCCCCACACCGCAGTTGATTCCAAGGAGGATCATTGCACGATAAGAATCATCGGCTCGATCAAGTAATTCATGGATTTGTTCAGCGGCAAACAGGTTGTCAACTCGCTTTGCCTTCGCAATGCGGGACTCTCGTTTGCTCGTTGATTTGAAGTCTGGTCCGAAGTTGGGTTGTGCCTCAATTACCTCACTTTCGAACGCCCAGCGGAATATCATCCGGGTCTGCGTCACCATTTTGCCGACACGAGATGGAGAGTAATTCGCGGTGAGAGCGTTACGAAAGCGGGCAAACTCGGTCGGCCTGATTCCCTCTGGTGCCACTGTGCGACCAAAGTGCCCAATGATGGCCTTGCCAGTCCACTTGTAATCAGAGAAGGTCACTGGTGAGATACCTCCCGCCTCAGTCCGGTTTTTGGCGGCAGTGAGGTATGCATTGACCATTTCCGCCAATGTTGCACCAGTTGTCGATCGCGGTTGTCGTCCGGCTTGAAGGTCGTCACGAGTTCTGAGATATTCCTGCAATGCGGCGTTGGGATCATCCCATCGTCCGAAGTACAGCTGTTTTCCCCGAATCTTCTTGCACCATTGCCCGTTCTGATGGGCGAACAGCGGGAAATCGGGATATGGTTTTTTCGGCTTTCTTTTGGCCTTCGCCATGACGAATTCCAAACAATTCATCGACAACGGGTGTCGGAATGGGTGTCGTCATCATACGAGGCGATTGCAGTGGTGTCAAAAAACTGCTTGAATATAGCACCGGAGAGGTGACAGAGTGGCCGAATGTGCTGGTCTCGAAAACCAGTGTGGGTGCAAGCTCACCGAGGGTTCGAATCCCTCCCTCTCCGCTCCACACAACCTCCGCTCCACACAACGGGGCAAGCGGGGGACGTCAGTCCCCTGATACGATCAACGCTGATCATATTCCATGTGGCGTTGAATCCGTCATGCCCCGGTGTCACGACCGGATCCGAATTGGATCGGGCGCGTTCATTACCTCCCCCAACGGAGGACTGACGTCCAATCACGTTCGGCACGGAATTTGCGCTGGGGGTTCTGGTGGGGTGGTTTCCTGTCAGGATGGCGGTATGACTGAACGAGATCAGCAGAAGAAGTTGGTTGTCAAAGGGCTGCGGCAGCTCAAGCAGGTGAGCCGG
>JAJDEJ010000118.1 GCA_029259815.1 Planctomycetaceae bacterium
GTGCATCTGCTGGCGATCTCCGGTCTGCATGTGGGCATTCTTGCGGCCTTGTTGTTGGTGATCTGCCGATTGCTGAAGGTGTCGATGACCACGACGACGTTAGTGCTCCTGTTGGGCATCGGGGCCTACGCGTTTGTCACGAACCATCGTCCGCCTGTCATGCGAGCCAGCATCCTCGCCGTGATGGCAGCAGCGGGGTGGCCCTGGTTTCGAAAGGTCGGAGGCGTCAATCTGATCGCCATCTGCGGACTGATTGTCCTCCTCATCAATCCGACGGATCTCTTTGACGTCGGGACACAACTCTCGTTCCTCTCGGTCGTCGCGATCGGCTGGGCAGCGATGTTGATATCGCGATGGAAGAACGATCCCTTACGTTCCGCTCAAACAGAGTGGCTGTTTGACACTCAGGGCGGACTTCTGCAGAGTGCGCTGCGCTTGCTGGTCGAAGGGTTTGTCATCACTGCGGCCATCTGGTTCTTTGCCATGCCGTTGATTGCGGCTCGATTTCATGTGGTCGCGCCGGTCGGCTTTCTGCTGAACGTGCTGATGTTGCCTTTCGTGGGTGTGACCTTGTGGTTGGGGTTCATCACGTTGCTGTGTGGTCTGCTGGTACCGTGGATTGTGCGTTGGCCCGCAGCTGCATTCGACGGGGCACTGCATACCGTTCAAGCTGTCGTTGACACGGCTGCAGAAGTGCAGATCGGTCATGCCTCCGTATCAGGGCCATCCGACGGGTGGCTCATTGGCTTCTACGCGTTACTGTCAGTCGGCGTGGTCGCTCGACGATCGATGACCGTCGGTCGTTGGGCATGGAGATGTCTCGGCGTGTGGATGATCGTCGGGTTGGCACTGCCGTTCCTGCCTCAGCAACGTGATGGTCTCCGCTGCACGTTTCTCGCGGTCGGACACGGATGTGCGGTCGTTCTGGAGTTGCCCGGCGGCGAGACTGTGTTGTACGACGCCGGGATGTTCGGCAGCGCCCGACGCGGGCAAGCCATCATCCAGAATGCTCTGTGGGAGCGGGGCATTAAGGGCATTGATGCAATGATTGTCTCGCACGCAGACATCGATCACTTCAATGCGGCGGCAGGACTGTTGGAGTCAATGCCTGTCGGCACGCTGTGCTTCGGTCAGACGTTTCTGGACTTCAAGCAGTTGCCGGTCTCAGTGCTCTGCGAAACGGCAAGACGCGAGGGGGTGCCGATTCAACTGCTGCAACAGGACGATCGATTGCACATCGGCAGAGGAAACGTCGAACTGACGATCGTGCACCCTCCGCCTCAATGGCAGAGTGAGCGTGATAATGCGAATAGTCTGGTCCTCCGAGTCCGCTACGCAGGACGCACGCTCCTCCTGACTGGCGACTTGGAAGAGGATGGCCTCGAAATATTGCTCTCCACTCCAACCGAATCGATTGACCTCATGCTGTCCCCTCATCACGGCAGTCCAAAAGCCAATCCGATTGCACTCACCCACTGGGCATCTCCTCGCAATGTGGTCATCAGCGGGGGCGGCGTCCATTCTGAGCATGACCTCCGCTCTGTCTATGTCGATGCCGACCGTATCCTCTCAACACGCTCGTCTGGTGCGGTGACGTGTGAGATCGCATCTGATGGGATGTTGACGATCAATGAATGGAGGGGGGAGGAATGACGAATGTCGAGTTCTCATTTCAATCCTTCGTCACTTTCTTCCATTACTCCAATGTACGGCAGATGCCGATACTCGTCGTTGTAGTCGAGTCCATAGCCGACGACGAATTCGTCGGGAATGAGGAAGCAATGATAGTCCGGCTCAAGTTCAACGATGGTGCGAACCTTCTTCCACAAAAGGACAGCACTCTTCACGCTGCGAGGCTCGAATGTCTGCAGACGTTCGAGGAGCCCTTCCATCGTCTTGCCGGTGTCGAAGATGTCATCGACGAGCAGAACATGACGGTCAGAGACATCAGGAACGAGAGCCGTGTTGATGCGGAGTTCACTGGGACTGGTCGCCGTGCCGCGATAGCTGGACGCTTGAATCAGACCGAGTTTGAGCGGCAGTTCTATCTGACGGATCAGGTCCGTGACCAGCATGATACTGCCCGTCAGGACGCCGAGGATGGTGAGCGGCTTGTCCGCGTATTCCTCTGAGATCTGCCGACCAAGTTGCTCAACGGCCGCGTGAATTTCCACTTCACCGATGAGCCGCCGCACGGCTGCGTCTCGCCGTGTCCGCGCATCCCCCTTCACCGACATGGCATTCTCTCTGCAGAACTGATGGACACCCACAGAGGTCATGGTATGATAGTGACACCCGTCTGACCATCGGCGACAAGGCTCTTCCAGGAGAATGCCATGTGGGAGAACATGAAGTTCAAGTCCAACAACAACTCCGGGTCGTGGGCGGCGGCCTACTTCATCCTCAGCATGGGGATGGTCGGTTTGACAGGACTGTCGTTGTTGGCTTTCGAGGATCGTCCAGAGTCGGCGTGGGCGGTGTTGGCGATCATCGCGGTCCTGCTGGTGCTCTCCATACTACTTCGCCGCACTGATCTGCCTTCAGCGACTCTCAGCGGAATCTTCGGACGAAAAGGAAAGGGTTCGCTTGACTACGAGCCGCGGCTCATCAAACCCAAGTCACTCGAATTCGGCACGAATGAGCCGCCGACAGTGGAAGACATCCGTGAGGCGGCCGAGTCGGGAAACAATTGGGTTCCCCACGGTTCCTCCAGTGGGCGACGGTCGGTCCGCAAACGCTGATGTTGGCGACGCATCAATTCCTGTGTACAGCACCCTCGTGACGATCCTGTCGAACTTTTCTGGCGACGATTGTGTCCCCCTCAATATTTCTCAGGGCGACGTCAAGGTTCAATTGCAACACTGAGGTGTGTGGCGAGGACTTCGTTGGGGGTTTGGTAGTTGAGGCGTTTGCGTGGTCGGTTGTTGATGAGGTCGGTGGCTTCGGCGATGCGTTGCCAGCCGATGTGACGGAA
>JAJDEJ010000119.1 GCA_029259815.1 Planctomycetaceae bacterium
CAACGGTGTGATCATCAGGGTTCCTTTGCGATGTATGTGTGCGTCTCTGTCACGGAGCGCGCGGGAAGGCACACCGATCAGCTCGACGACGCTCGGTAAGTCCATTGCAACTGCAGCCTGCCAACGGTACATGCCGTGCTGTAGGGAGGTTATCCACTCAGAGGACTCGCCCACATGCTCACGCAGCCCACCATCGATTGCCCCACGAACAGCCACACTTGGTGGTCCACGGTTTGAGTAAGAATCGGCGATCAGGAACATCCTGGTGCTTCATGCAGGATCTTCGTCGCTGATGTTTTCTTTCTCCGCTCAGGTGAACGGAGTCCTTAGCGAGATTCGTCGAGACAATTGTCAAACGATCGGGAAGTCGTTCCATCAGTCGAGCGGTCGCGGCACAGGGAGCCTCCTTGAAACGTGTGATCATGTCAACGCCTTTGAGTGAGTCTTGGCTGACATGAATCAGGTGAATACAACGCTCATGAGTCATCCAGAAAGTCGATCCGAGGTGTCCGTCATCCCGGCCGATGAGAAGCGAATCATTGCCAAGCGTATTTTGAGCCTCCTCGACGAGAGCTTGCAGCAACTTCTCAACTGCGACTCATAACTCACATCGATGTGACCACAAGATGGTCGCAAGTGCACACCTGCGTGCGAATCCGCACAGTTGAAACAGCAGGAAGAGCAGCACTGATGTACGGTCGGCTGGTCACAAGAGAATGGCATACGAGTTGCCTGTGTGAACTGTTGGATGACGACATTCATCCAACCACTGTAGGTCACCCGTCGTTCAGGGATCGACTTCGCCATCAAATGTCGAACCCGATAGACTGATGTTTGGTCACGACTGAGGTCATTATCAGTCTCGTTAGAAAACCATTGGATTTCCGAATGGCCGACACGCGCTCCATCGATTTGCTCATTGTGGAAGACGACGATGGCTTCCGCGAAATGGCTGTCGAATGGATGCGCCGTAAAGGGCATCGTGTCGAGGAGGCAGCAAACGGTCAGGAGGCGCTCAAGCATTATGACCGCAAGCACTTCCAGGTCGCCATTTTCGACATGAATATGCCCGGCATCTCGGGACTCGAACTGCTGCAACGACTCAAATCGGACGGAGTCGATACGGAAGTCATCTTCCTGACGGGACAAGCGACGGTCGAGAACGCCGTCGAGGCCATGAAAATGGGGGCCCGTGACTACCTCACGAAGCCATTCCCCCTCAGCGAACTCGAACACCGTTGCCGCATGGCACAGGAACATTGGCTGTTGCAGAGGGAGAACCAGCAACTCAAGGCGGTCATCAGGCGCGCCCGACCCGACGTCGCGATGATCGGCGAGTCGCGGCCCATGCAGGACGTGCTGCGGCTCGTCGAGCGTGTCGGCCCGACTGACAAAGCGGTGCTCATTCAAGGGGAAAGTGGCACCGGGAAGGAACTGGTGGCCCGAGCCATCCATCAAGCGAGTGAGCGAGTCGACAATCCGCTCGTCACAATCAACTGCGCCGCTTTACCAGAGCAACTCGTCGAAAGTGAACTCTTCGGCCACGAGAAAGGGTCGTTCACAGGAGCGACAGGCACCAAGAACGGCCTGTTCGAGGTGGCCGACGGCGGGACGCTGCTTATCGACGAGATCGGCGAACTCCCGCCTGGTTTGCAGCCGAAACTGCTCCGCGTCCTCGAAGACGGTTCGCTGCGTCGAGTCGGATCTCATCAGGAACGACGGGTCGATGTTCGGATCCTCGCCGCCACGAATCGTGATCTCAGCGAAGAAGTGAACGAAGGGCGGTTCCGCGAAGACCTGTACTACCGCATCAACGTCATGTCGCTTGTGCTGCCGCCGCTCCGTGACCGTGACGGTGATGTCGATTTGTTGATCGACCATTACCTGGGAGCCGATTGGGAGATCGAACCGGACGCGCGTGCGGCCCTCGTGAGCTATCACTGGCCGGGTAATGTCCGGCAACTGATCAATGCACTCGAACGGGCCACCATTCTCGCCGACGATCGTCACATCACCCTGGACGACCTTCCCCACGAGGTGGTCGACGCGGCTCCACACGATGGATTTTCAATCGACACTTCAGGCGTCAAACGGCTTGATTTGATCGAGCGCGCTCATATCATCGATGTGCTGCATCAGGAGAAGGGGAACAAGGCTCAGGCCGCCCGCACACTCGGTATCCACCGGCGCAAACTCTATCGTCTCCTTGAACGCTTTGAGATCGACGAATCGTTGTATCGGTAGTAATCGCAGCGCGGTCCCTTCAGACTGAGGAAGGAGCCCTCGACTGCTCTGCCGTGGCATGGCCACGGACGCCACCAGCCAATCGACATCGGCCGATCGAAATGAATCACGACAACACGCTGCACGCCTCAAAGAGCGCGCTCGCTACCATGCATTCGCCGGACGCAATTCGAGCGCGTCTTTCTGACGGTCCACACCACAGCTATCTCAAGGACTTTATCTACGGTGCCATCGATGGAGCCGTCACGACGTTTGCCGTCGTGTCGGGCGTGGCTGGAGCCGGGCTCTCTCCGGGCATCATCGTCGTGTTGGGGATTGCCAATCTGGTCGGTGACGGCTTCAGCATGGCGGCCAGCAACTTTCTTGGCACGCGCGCCGAAGCACAGCATCGCGACCGACTCAGACGCATTGAGGAAGAGCACATCGATCTCTTCCCTGACGGCGAACGCGAAGAGATTCGACAAATCATGCACGCCCAGGGCTTCGACAACGACGACCTTGACCGAGCCGTCGAGATCATCACGGCCGATCGTCAGCGTTGGGTGGAAACGATGCTCAAGGAAGAGCATGGCGTCCCTCTCGTCGGCCCCGTCGCCTGGAAAGCCGCGACCGCAACGTTCATCGCCTTCATCGTGATCGGCCTCATCCCCCTGCTCCCCTTCCTGCTCCGCCTCATGGGCGACAGCGATCTTCCGGCCCCCTACCTCTGGAGTACCCTGATGACGGGCGTCGCCTTCTTCGCCGTCGGCGCTGCCAAGTCCCGCTTCGTCGACCAACACTGGACCTGGTCTGGCCTCGAAACTCTCACCGTCGGCGGTGGAGCAGCCGGATTGGCCTATGCCTGCGGTGTTCTCCTGGAGTCGTTCGCCTAACGACTAAGATTGACCTGGTAAGTCAACGAAGACCACTTCGCCCTCGCGCTGCGCAATCCGGTGCAGTCAGGTCTCGCACGACAGAAACGACACGTCACAAATCGCTAAAAAAAGGAGTTTTCGGCACCACGCGTGACGGTGCGAAATACGAAGATAGCCGAGGCGGGACTCGGAACTATACCAAGTTCCAAGGGGAAAATGGCAATTCTCACCACAAGCGCTGCAGAATCCGGTGCAGCACGTGTCCGCACTGGCTCGCACAGTGACACGCAAGCACCGGACGCACTCATCGAGAGGATCATCAGCGGAGGGCACAAACTCGACCCGTGTGCCGTCAGCCACCTGTCGCGAGTGATTGCCGCGGAACTATCCCCAGAGACGTTAGCGACGATGAGGGCACTCGTGGAGCATCTCGCGTGATGCTTCCCTCATCGGAGTCGCTCGACGCAAGAGAAACGATCCTCCGGCCCGGTCCCCATCATTGACGGCGATCGT
>JAJDEJ010000120.1 GCA_029259815.1 Planctomycetaceae bacterium
TCAACCCTCAACCCTCAACCCTCAACCCTCAACCCTCAACCCTCAACCCTCAACCCTCAACCCTCAACCCTCAACCCTCAACCCTCAACCCTCAACCCTCAACCCTCAACCCTCAACCCTCAACCTTATGCGACTTGGCATCTACGGCGGCACGTTCGATCCGGTGCACTATGGGCATCTGTTGCTCGCGGAGCAGTGTCGGGAGCAGTGTGCGCTGGACGAAGTGTGGTTCATTCCGGCTGGAGCTCCACCCCATAAGGATTCGACGAATATCACCCCGGCGAAGGCACGCATCGACATGCTGGACTTTGCCCTCGCCGGTATCCCGGAGTTTGCGGTCAGCACCATCGAAGTCGAACGAGAGGGGCCGAGCTACACGGTCGATACGTTGCAGTCACTGGTCGACGAGGATAACTCACACGAGTTATTCCTACTGATCGGAGCCGACTCGCTGAAGGATCTGCCAACGTGGCGGCAGCCTGAACGGATTAGGGAGTTGGCAACAGTTGTTGCCGTCAACCGAGGCAACTTTGACGAACAACAACTGCGTGAGCAAGTGTCGCTGCTTGGGAAGCGGGCTGCGGAACGAACTCGCATTGTCGAGATGCCGGGAGTCGACATCTCAGCGACAGACATTCGCCGACGTGCGAGTGAGGGACGGAGTGTGCGGTTCCTTACCCCGCGACCGGTCGTGCATTACATCTCCGAGCATGGTCTGTATCGGGAATCGTGACGGGTGTCTTGTGAAGGCAGCGGTCCATGTCCCCTCGTGTTGAGAGGAGAGGATGGAGGCGAGTAGTCACCATGTCGCACCGCTCATCAACGGGTGCATCCGTTGAATGGTGGTACGACGGTTTGTGGAAGCGGGAGAAAAGCGGGTCGGGCGGATACGGCGGATTGGTGCGGATGCGTGTCTTGAGTTCCGAGAACTGTATCGAGGTCAGACGTCCTGCAAACCGTTCGCCGGATCGGCGAGGAGAGCGGCCGTCGTCCTTCCGTGCTGCGCCATGTCGGAAGAAATGGACCACAGATTTCACGGATGACACGGATGTGTCTCGTCTGAGGATTCGCAGTTCGTTTCACCCTGTGACCGATCCGCGTGCATCCGCCCCATCCGTGAAAATCCGCTTTTCCTTTTCGTTGTCATTCATCACCCAGACACCTCTCAGGGGACCCACCATTTAACGGATGCACCGCTCATCAACATCTGTGAATCCGTCGCGTGCAATGCGTCCGAAAGGTGGGTACATTAGAGACCTTCAATCCTCACGCCTGACACGTTCTGTCCCCCCATTTTCGTCACTCCCGGGAGCTGTGAATGCCGGTCAAAGTTCGCTGCCGCGGGTGTGAGAAGATCCTCAATGCCCCTGACAAAGCACGAGGGAAGGTCGTCAAATGCCCCCATTGTCAGACCAAACTGAAGGTCCCTGAAGGGAAGGCAGCGGAGGGCAAAACCGCTCCTGCGAAACGGGCGGCGGCGAAGTCTGCGAAGCGGGAAGGCGCAAAATCACTCCGCAAAAAGGCCAAGAAGACCTCAGAACTTCTCGGTGACACAGACTTCTTCGCCAACCTCAATGTCGATCAGGCGGAGGACACAGAACACCAGATTTGTCCTTACTGCGCCACGGACCTGGAGGAGGAAAACGACATCTGTCCCGGCTGCGGCATGAATGTCGCGATAGGGCAGATGGATAAGCGGGAGGCGAAGAAACGCAGCCGCAAGGGACCAGACCCGGCATTGTTCTACAAGGGCGCGTGGTCAGACTCGACAGCCTTCGTGAAGAAGCACAAGAGCCTGGCACTGCGGACTGGTTCCTATCTCACTATCTTCATCGTGCTCTGTTGGTCATGCTTCTTCATGAATGACTACAGCACCAAAGGTCCGCCCAAGTTCTTCTGGGCCTGCTGTACGTTTGTGAGCGCGATGGGACTGCCGGGATGGTACTTTTTTCTGTCGATGAAGATCGTCGAGTTCTCGATGAGCAAAGAAAAGAAGCTGGATCGTATCCACTTCGATTTCTTCCAATGCGTCACGCTTGGGATGCGGACGATTTTCTGGCCGTTGGTCATGTTGATCCCGTTTCTGCCGTTGATCGGCCTGGTGGCGTGGTTAGGTCTCCGCAAAGGTGATTTTCGGGCGACGTTTATTATTGTGGGCATCCTGGGTATTTTCCCGCTGGTTGTCTTGCCCCTGGCCATCACACACATGACGGCCAAGTACACGTACAAAGCCTGGATCCTGTGGGAGATGGTCAAGGTCTTCGGCAAGAACATTGCCCCGGCGCTGTACTGGGTGTTCCTGGCGTTGGTGACACTCATCCTGCCATTCGGAGCCGTCTTCTGGGCGATCCAAATATATGGCGGGGGTTTGAACCCGTACTACAACGAACACTTCGTCAGCATCGCCGAGTCAATTCTCACACCGATCTTTGCGGCAGCCGACTTGGGGGACCCTGAAGGGTGGATGTACAAGACCGTCATGGTGCCATTGCAATTCGTGATGGCGTTTGTCTTCGCAGTTCCATTATTCCTGCTCACCGGTTTCCCGATGGTCTTTCTCATGCGGGCGAACGGGCTACTGGCTTACTATCGTCAGCAGCATCTCGACCTCGTGGCGAAAATGGGTGTCAACACTCCCGCAGGCTTCTGGGTGCGGATGCTGGCATACCTGATTGACCTGATGCTCTTCCCGCTCGCGAGTTTTATCGTGACGAAGGAGCGGCGATTTCTGTTGATCGCACAACTCCTCAACGGAATCGCACTGGCAGGTTATGTGTTGTTCGGCACGGAGTTCACGAAAGTCCTGATGGCACCCATTTGGCTTTCCTATAACTACTGGATGTACTTTGCAGCTCAGGAGGCGACCACTCAGAGAACCACGATCGGCAAGGACGCATTTGGCCTGATTGTCTCCACACAGGACGACAAAAAGATGTCCCTTGGTGATGCAACGATCCGGCTGGCATCCACTCTGGCCACGCTTCTGACCCTCGGCCTGGGGTTCCTCGTGTGCGCTTTCCACCCCGAGAAAAAGACGCTTCACGATATGTTGTCCAAGACCAGAGTGGTGTGGCAGGGCGACCGCTGAAACTCACAGGACAGCCCCCGCAGCGACGGGTCACGATCGTTTTCCTCGCCGCAACTGCTTGACTCACACCGTCTTGACCGGTTTCCCGCAGCTGACCTATACTCACCCTCGGCTCGGCAAAGTTGACGCATTTTCGCGCGCCGGGCCAGCGTCGCGCAGGTCTCCCATCTGCCGATGATCCAGCAAGGTTGGCAGGCCCGAGGGGGCGGACAAGGTGGTACAGCGTCCATGAAGAGCGAACATCGTCACGAACTGGCTGAGAATGACCTCAGCAAAATCCTGGGCCGCTGGGTCCAGAAACTCGACGAACACCAGAACACGATTCTGTCTGTCGCCGTCGTGATCGCCCTGATCGCAGCGGGCATCATCTACTGGACGCGGATGTCTCGTTTCGAGCAAACCAGCGGCTGGGCTCAACTGACCGCGAGCACTTCACCAGAAGATTTCATCAACGTGGCTGAGGCTCATGCAGGCTCGACCGTCGGTGACTGGGCACGGCTGCGAGCTGCGGACGGCTTTCTCCAGGAAGGGGTGCGGTTGTCGATCTCTGATCGTCCTGCCAGTAATGAACGGTTGGAACAGGCGCAAGAAGCGTATCAAGCACTCACAACAGCCAACACACTCCCCTCAGTTCGCGAACAGGCCATGAACGGGCTTGCTGTCACCTTGGAGTCTCTTTCTGACGGTGATACTGAGCCGGCCATCTCGGCGTATCAGAATCTGCTGACCGCCTTTCCGGAGTCCCGCTTCAAATCCTGGGCTGAGGATCGAATCGATGCCCTCAAATCGGGCGGCACTCAGGACTTTTACGCCTGGTTCCGCCAGCAGAACCCAAAGCCGGCAGACATGCCCCTCCCGCAAGATCAGTCTGGAGGAGCATCAAGCCCACTGGGATCACTACTACAAGGCGACTCTGATGTGGGCAGCCTTAACTTTACCGACGAACCCTTCACCCCGCCGCTCGCAGACGACGGCGACGATGCGAAGACGGATGGCGAAGAGGTGAACCCCTTCGAGCCGGAGACCAAAAACGAGGCGGGCGACACCGAAGCGGATGATGCTGCATCGAGTGGAACCGCAACCGAAACAGGTGCCGACGACACACCTGAAGCCGAAGAGAGTGATGAGAGTCCGGCTTCTGCTGACGAGGAAACCCAACCACCAGCACCGGGCGAGTGAGTCTTTCTGAATGGTCACACATTTGACATGCGTGGCTGAACGAGCCATGTGACGATGAGTGACGATCTCTCCGCCGAGCCTGCCCTGCATACGGTCGAGGCTCGTGCTCACGGATGGCGGCTCGATCACTACCTCACGCGGCTGTACCCCAATTACAGCCGCGTGCTGTTGCAGCGGGCCATCAGTGACGGAAGTGTGCTGCTGAATGGGCTGACGGCCAAGTCCTCACGACGGCTGCGGGTGAACGACCGTATCTCGATCCGACTGCCTGAGGAGCCAGACTACACCGTCGCCCCCGAAGACCTGCCGCTCGACATCCTGTACGAGGATGAATGGCTCGTCGTGGTCAACAAGGCGGCCGACATGATCGTGCATCCGGGGCGTGGGAATACACAGGGCACACTGGCAGCCGCATTGCAGTTTCACTTCAATACGCTCAGCGACGTCGCCGGCCAGCATCGACCGGGCATTGTCCATCGTCTCGATCGCCATACTTCCGGCGTGCTCGTCATCGCCAAGGACAATCAGGTGCATCACCGGCTGAGCAAGCAGTTCGAGGTGCGGACCGTCACCAAACAGTACCGGGCAATCGTGAGAGGTGTCGTTGAGCGGGACAGCGACTGGATTGAGACGCACGTCCGTGTGAATCCCCATCACCGCGAGAAGATGATCGTCTGCGAAGAGGGCGGCAACGCCCGACCCGCGTCGACGTTCTATGAGGTCGACGAACGGTTTGACGGCTACACGTCGATGCGGTTGTTTCCAAAGACAGGCCGCACCCATCAGCTGCGTGTGCACATGACACACCTCGGACATCCGATTATCGCCGACCGACAATACGGTGGCGGCGACCGACTCCGAGTGAGTGACCTCTCTCCAGACGCGACAGATGATGACGAAGACGATACCCTGATCAGCAGGCAGGCTCTGCACGCCCATCGGCTGTCGTTCCAACACCCCGCCACGAATGAGCCCGTCGAGTTTGTCGCTCCCCTGCCCGACGATATGACCAAGACACTCGATGCCATCAAGCGTTATCGAGTCCCGACGTAGGGTGGGCTTTGCCCACAGAATGTCAGAATCAAACACAATCCTCGGTGGGCACAGCCCACCCGACGAGCAATACTTCAACTCCCATGAAACTCGCCAAGGTTCGCTTTGCTGACGGCACCGTGCGTGTCGCTGTTGTTGATACGGATGCCAACGAGGCCCGCGTTCTCGATCTCATGCAGATCGAGAACTGTCACTCGTTGGCAGACGTCCTGCACAGTTCTGATCCGGCAGGGCTGGCGAACTTTCTGATCGATCCCAACGTGACACCTTTGGAGTTGTCGTCCGTGTCATGCGTCGCTCCCATCAATCGCCAGGAAGTCTGGGCAGCTGGCGTGACATACAAGCGCAGCCAGACAGCCCGGATGGAAGAGTCCGAGTCGGCGGCGACGCATTACGATCACGTCTACTCGGCCGCACGACCCGAGTTGTTCTTCAAAGGTATGGCCAACCGTGTGAGCGGACCGCACGAACCTGTCCGCGTGCGAGCCGACAGCCAGTGGAGCGTCCCCGAACCCGAGTTCACTCTGGCCATCAACCCGGATAAAAAGATCGTGGGCTACACCATTGGCAACGACATGTCGGCCCGCGACATCGAAGGCGAGAACCCGCTCTATCTCCCGCAGGCAAAAGTCTATCGACAGAGCTGCGGTCTCGGACCGGTTGTTCTGCTGGCGAACGAGCCACTCGTGCTGGAGAAGACGCACATCACCCTCACGATTCGCCGCGACGGCCGTGACGTCTTTCAGGACGACACGTCTCTCGATCAACTCAACCGTACTCTCGAGGAACTGGTCGACTGGCTCGGTCGCGACAACGATTTCCCCAATGGGGCGTTCCTGCTCACGGGCACGGGCATCGTTCCTCCCGACGAGTTCACCCTCGAAGACGGCGACCATGTGAGCATTGAAGTCACCGGGATCGGAACGCTTGAGAATCCGGTCGTGAAAGGCAACCGGTGATTCTTGCTCCCTCAACCGCACCAGTGTACAATTGTCCTAGTGTCATTGTTTGAACTGGGCGGGTCTCGATGGCAAAGAAGCGAAAGCAGAAACTGCTCTTTCCAGAGCTGGACGACATAGTTGCAGCGTTGCAATCTGACGAACGACAGGATTTGATCATTTTGATTGTGCCGAGTCATGATAAGTCTGAGGTAGAATTACCTGATCAAGATGTGTGGGCTGCTTCGGCGCTTGATTTGCTCGGAGACCTCTACGGAGGCGCAACAGCATTCAAGACATTTGCAGGTGTCTACAAATCGCACGATGGCCAATTGCTACATGACAAGCCCATACTGATCGAATCCTATGCGTGCCGGTCCGAGGTTGAAGATGAGATGAAACTGAAACAGCTTCTTGCATTCGCAAAGAGAATGGGCAAGGAGACAGATCAGGAATCTGTTGGGATAGTCATCAATTCCGTGTTTCACAATATCACAGAGTATTGATGGAGCAGACAAACGATGAGTGACTTGAATCAATACGATATCAGTCGTGTCCTCGGCAGTAAGATGGTCCCGACGAACCCGGCTCGATATGGCAATTTTGGTCTCTTGCAGTCAACAGTTGATGCAATTCAGGCTCGAGAAGACTCGGAGCAACCAAAGCGTGATACGGCGGGATGGGGATACGAACACGACCGACTCGTGGTTCAAGCCTTTGAGGATACACGCAACGGTGCTTCGACCGATGCGTTGCTGTGGGATCGAGTGTTGCTCGATACCTTTGTGGCCAGATGTCGAGAACTTGGCCTAGATGCGGAATCGCGAGTTCTCAATCGACGATTGATCAATGTTCGAAAGAACAAGAATCGATTCGAGAAACGTGGGATAGTCATCTCACCAACGACCCGTAAGGAGCAAAAGCCAAGCATCGTTCCCAGACATGCGGCCGTTGTCGAGTTTGCATTAGTGAGGCTTCGATATCGATTCGGTTTGTCGATCGATGACATCTTGATGGACCCACAGACCTCTGACACCTACGAGGAAATCGTTCTCAACTGGGCTCCCGAGTTGAGCCGGGAGGATATTCGACGGGCTGCGCTCTACGTCCGAAAGACTAGATTCATCCAAAAGAGAGAGGCCGATCAAATCCGGGCTTTGGATCTGTCGTTGGTCCAGAATGAATTCAGTGTTCCGACTCCACTTAGCCAAATTAGACTCGCTGAGGTTCCAGCAGTGCCTGGATTACTTGAAGTCGATGAGCCCGATCGACATTTGTATGTGGTGCATATCGACAACCTCCGCCCGCTGGTATCCCGATTTGCATGCGGAACAGCATTCGAGATTGTCAAGAATGACTTTTGGATTCCTAACCCCGATGAGATTACTCTTCGCTACGTAGCAGGGACAAAAATTGGTGGCGTCAGTCTTCGGAAATGGGAACACCGACTGATCTCGGAACACAGTCCCGTCTTCAATTGGCCAATGACGAAGTTTGCAGCATAAGGGCAATTCTCACACACCTTCGGAAGATCGACAGGATGTCGTTTACAAACAAGATATACCAACAGGACTGCATCAGCGGGATGCAGTCACTACCGGATGGGTGTGTTGATCTCGCATTCGCTGATCCGCCATTCAACATCGGCTACAAGTACGATGTCTACGAAGACAAGCTCAAGGCGGAGGAGTACCTCAACTGGAGTGGTGAGTGGATCAGTGAAGTCTCGCGTGTGCTGAAGGCAGACGGGACCTTCTGGCTGGCGATTGGCGATGAATTTGCCGCCGAGTTGAAAGTGCTGATGCAGCGGGAGTTGGGACTGTGCTGTCGGAGTTGGGTCATCTGGTACTACACCTTCGGAGTAAACTGCAAGCAGAAGTTCAGCCGGTCACATGCGCATCTGTTTCACATGGTGAAGGACCCCCAGAACTTCACGTTCAACGCAGACGACTCGGACATTCGCGTACCTTCGGCGCGGCAACTCGTCTACGGCGACAAACGTGCGAACCCCAAAGGTCGACTGCCTGATGACACCTGGATCGTCCCCGATCCGGAAGCCGCTTTGCACTTCGCTGCCCATGATGGCTTTGTCCTCCGCCCTCAGGATGCCGCCGAGTCGTTCGATCCGCAGCACGACACGTGGTACTACCCTCGGGTGAACGGCACCTTCAAAGAGCGAAAAGGGTGGCATGGCTGTCAGATGCCTGAGCAGATTCTGGGCCGCATCATCCGGGCGTGCTCTCACGAAGGAGACGTGGTGCTCGACCCGTTTACCGGCAGCGGCACGACACTCGCAGTGGCGAAGAAACTCGGACGGCGATTTGTCGGTTATGAGCTCTCCGAACAGTATGCAGAGCGTGCGATCGAACGGATCGGAAGCATTGATACGGGTGACCCGATTGAAGGTGTTGAGAATCCACTGACCAGTGCTCCGTCAACCGCTGATGGCGTACGATTGGATGCCCGTGAAAAACGACGCCCTGCACCAAAGACGTCACGACAGAAAACTCTGGACTTGCAGTGACTGACTCGTCCGCCCGGCCTCGTGCAGCCTATGTCCATGTGCCGTTCTGTCGGCATCGCTGCGGATACTGCGACTTCCCGCTCATCGCCGGGCGGGACGATTTGATCGCTGACTATCTGCGGGCATTGGAGATCGAATTGTCCGATGTGACCGGGCAACCGGAACTGAAGACGCTGTTCTTCGGAGGGGGCACGCCGACCCATCTTTCGCCAGACCAGTTGCTACGATTGTTCTCGCTCATTCGTCGCACCTTTCGGCTCGCGGAGGGGGTCGAGTTCAGCGTTGAGGCCAATCCCCTTGATCTGGATGACGACACGATTGCCGTGCTGGTTGAGGCAGGCGTGAATCGCGTGAGTCTGGGAGCTCAATCCTTCGACAGGGCCGCGTTGAGCGTGCTCGAGCGTGACCATCAGCCGGACGACATTGCGAATGTGGTCGAGAGGCTATTGCAACTCGGAATCGGAAACCGGTCGATCGATTTGATCTTCGGCGTGCCGGGACAGTCATTGGAAGTGTGGGACAAGACACTCGACGCGGCCATCTCACTGGAAATCGAACATGTCTCCACCTATGGACTGACATACGAAAAAGGGACTTCATTCTGGAGCCGACGATCAGCCGGGACGTTACAGTCGCTCGACGAGGAGACCGAACGAGCAATGTACGCAGCCGCGATGGAGCGTCTCCCTTCAGCGGGGTACATCCAGTATGAAATCTCGAACTTCGCCAAGGAGGGCTTTGCGTGCCGACATAATCAGGTCTACTGGCAGGGAGACGAGTTCTACGGTTTTGGTCCGGGTGCGGCGCGATACCGAGACGGCACGCGGTCGATGGCCCATCGCAGTGTGACCAACTGGCTGAAACATGTGCTGGCAGCCGAGTCGGGCATCGCCGAGTCGGAGACATTAACACCCGAACAGCGAGCACGCGAAGCCGTCATGCTCGGATTGAGACAGACGAGCGGCATTCACCTCGACGAATTTGTGCATCGAACAGGACATTCCCTGCCTGATCTTGCACCGCAGGCGTTCGAGCGGTTCATTCAAAAGGGCTGGCTCACCGAACAGGACGGTCATGTGATGCTCACGCGAGAGGGACGGTTCTTCGCTGACACCGTCACCGCCGATTTCCTGTAAGGTCCGTCAGTTTTCCTCTCCCACGGGGGGGCCATCGGGTGGCGGGGCCGGCAGGCGAAACTTGCGGCCAATCGGCTTTTCGCGTGGCGATGGCGGCTGCGACTCGTCGGTCGCTTCCGCATCCGCCTGCTCACCGAAAGTGAGGTTGAGATCAGTTCCCCCAAAAGAGAGTCGCAGTCGTGGATCTTCCGCTGAGACACTCCAGGCGATTCCTTTTCTCGTACCGTCACCATCACCCTCAAAGAGCGTCTTGCCTGTTCGCTTTTCGATCAGCATGAGAGCCAGAAATGATGGCCCCGTTCGATTTGGCCCGTCGACGACCCGGGCACCGGATGCGAGCACGAGGACCGGCCATCGACCGGGAAGCGAAGGGTCCACAATCTGTCTCGGAATCTCACGACTCCAGAGTTTCTGGTTCGTACGTCGATCAAACGCATGCGCGATCCCGTTGACGACGTAGACATCACTCGCGCGTTTCGGCAACAACCCACTGACGTTCTGCGATTGAAGAGCCCGTCGATTGGTAAACAGGATCCACTCGTCCGGCAGGCTGAGGACGCTCATGGTACGTACATCGTCCGGGATCTCGACTTCGGTCTCAAATCGGACTTCACCATTCTCGGCGTGCAGGACCTGAAGGTGTCCATCCTCTTCGACCACGACCAGATCATGTCCATCCAAAGTCATCCACGCGACGAACTTGGGAAATGTCTGCTCCCAGACGTTTTCGCCAGTCACCGGGTCAAACATCGCGAGTGTGGCCCCCTCAGCCTCACGTTGCCGTGTGAGAAAGAGTCGCCCCCAGTCGGCTTCTTGTCGATTTCTCTCGAGATTGCTGGGCATCTCCTTGATGCCGAGATATTCCCCATCTGCTGCCCGGTAGAGATTGGCTTCCAATGGTTCATCACGAGGCCCGCGCGGCACAAGCACGACGTACTCGTCATCGGCGAAGATTTCGCTTCCACGGCGCACATTGTCGACATGCCACAGTTCGTCTCCGGAGTAAGGATCGACCGCGTAGAGTGTGCCACCTTGTTCGTAGCAGAACACTTCGTCTCCAATCGGTCCGACACTGCCAAAATACTCGCCAGTGAATTGGTCAGACACCAGATGGTCTCGCAGACCTCGTCGGTTCTGTTGCGGTCGCACCATCGTCCGGCCAAAGGGATTATGCCTGGGAAGGTTGGCCACAGCATCTTCAAAAATCATCTCCGGCTGATTGTGCGTCAGCAGATTCAGCAGTTGAAAGTGCTGTCCCAGAAAGACGAGTGTCCGGTGTCCCCGCTGTCGTGCGAAGTAGCTGTCAGGCATGCCAAGTCCGGTCCCCGACGGCAAGCGGATGGGACTTTCCATACGGCCATCACCGTCATACGCACTCAACTGGGCATTCGAGTGCAGGACGAACCCCCCCGCATGCAGCAGCGGGTCGACGGGTCCCAAACGACGCAGCGGCATGGGGAATTGTCTCGTGCTGTGTTGGCTCTTGGTGACACTGATGGGGTCGTCTGGCCAGTCGATGGCCATTTCCAGTGCCGCGACGATTTCCTCATCTTTGCTCCACGCATCGGCCACATCTGCTCCGGTCATGTCATCCCACGTCATGACGTCGGCGAACTCGCCAGCGAGTTCATCCAGAAGTGAACGAACGAGCGTGCCTTGACTGTGATCGGCATACAGTCGGATGAGACGTGCCGTTGCATTCGCTCGTTGTGCCGGAGTGCCGTCTTGTCTTCGACGGAGGTACAAGGCTTCGGCTCGCAGGGGCGATTGCTGCGGATTGAGCAACTTCGTGAGTGCCTCTTCGGCCATCTCCCTCACAGGATGTCGGCCGAATGAAGAGATGAAACGAGCCAGTGTCACAGGTTGTTCTGCAGCAACGGCAGCTTGAACAGCATCTTCCAGATGTCGATCCAACGCCTCACGTTCACCGGAAGATGCTGACTCGTAAAGTCGCAGGAGTTGCCCCTGAACCCATCGATCAAGTCTCACGGAGTGGGTATCGTTCAAATGCTCCCGAATCTCTGCGATGTCGGTGAAACTCATCAACTGTAAATAACGACGAAACGCCTCTTGTGGTTCGCCGATTGATTCGAGACCAGCGGCCATGGTGCGCAGCAGACGGATGTGTTGCACGGGCGATGCCGAGAGACGTTCGAGTTCAGGAACCACTTGCTGGTTAGCAGCAAAGTCAACCCGCAGTTGCTCCAGGAGGGTGTCAACCACCAATCGCTGTGTGCGGTCATCTGGCGCTTCCGCGAGCGACGCCCGCAAATCCTCCAGTCCGTCACTCATCAGACCAGCGTGAAGTCGCATCTCTCCACGCACGGCGAGCGCGGCCGGATCATGAGCGTTTGCCGCGAGATCAACGGCCAACTGTTGCTCTAACTCCGAGAGCGACCGGAATCCACGAATCTCGGTCGTGTTCTGCGTGAACAGCCGGCCGTCCACAGCAACGAGATTGCCAAGTTCGGCCCCCGTCCTGGTCGGCGTTTGTGCCAAAAGCCGGCCATCGATCAGGTCAATCGTGGCGATGCGACTGTCCTGCAAAGGCAGATGATACAAATCACCATCTCGGACTCCCCGTCCGCTCGGGGGATCAATCGGCAGTGACCAGAGGACGTCTCCCGAACCCAGATGGACGGCTTCGACGGACCGCTCGCCCACAAGGATCGCAGCACCACGATGTGCTCCGGCGACGTATAATGTTCGTTGCCGTGATCGAGACCATCGTGGCGTGCCATCCGCCAGATCGAGGCAGTGCAGCACCGCTTGATCAGGAGGGGCAACAAGGATGTGCCGATCTGCGATGACCACGGACGTTCCCCGCCAACGTGCTTCGGCCAGAAGAGTCTCAACAGATTCCGTGTCGATCGTGGACACCGAACCAGGAGGAAAACCGCGCCTGAAGTGCTGACCGAACGGATGCCGACGGGACGTGTTGTAGAGATGGCCCCACACCAGAGATCGCTGCAATGGGTCCACGGCAACAACAAGTCCGCCTCCCGTTGGACAAATGAGCAATCCTCCGGCATACGCTGGACTGAGGCCTGAGAGTCGCCGGTCGAGATCGTCGTTGACGTCTGCAGAGGCGTTGAACAGCGGGAGCGACCAGCGCGTCTCACCCGTCTCGGGTTCCAGCACAAACAACCGCACCTGTCCGCGGTCTTCGCCGAGGACATACAACAATCCGTCAACGGGAAGCGGTGCTCCCAAAAAGAACGTCCCCGCCAATGGCAATGAGACGCGGGAGTTTGGTCCGCCGACCTCCCATAACAACTTGCCCTCAGTCGGGATGTCGTAGGCCCGCAGGCGATTGTACGGCTTGGGGTTCAGCGGGTGAGTGTTCGATGAACCGGCCGTCACCCGATCGTGGAACGGTCCGACCATCCCGCTATTGAAAACTTCAAAGACTCGCTCGCCGTCACTCGACAGAGACGCTGACGTGGCATCCAGCCAGGCTCGTTGCTTGAGGAAATCTCTGATCGGTGCCTGGACAGGCATCCCTGTGGAACCAGATGACGTTCCCAACCCCGTGAGCAGAAACTCGAAGACTGGATCGGTGTCAGCGGCCTGCCAGCGAAACTCGCCCGTCTGGGCATCGACCGCCTTCAGTCGGCCATAAGACGAAAACAGGAGTGTGTCGCCAACGACGAGCGGTTCGGACACTGGAAATGTGTGCAAATCACTCTCTTGTTCGGCGAGGGCATGCAGACTGTCGGTGACCGCCTGCAACTCGACCAGTCGGGCTTCGGTTCGGGTCTCAGAAAGTCCGATGAGAGATGTCCGCCAGGCATCGTCGAACACTGGTGTTGTTGGTTGGACGGTCGCATTCCGGTCTTTCGCTCCTCCCTGGACCAGCCATTGCGTTGCAGCGACACTTTCCGAGGATTCGGGAGGCCCCCACTGCTTCTGGAGCCACGTGATGGCTTCTGAGTGGGAAGCGACGTTCGCAACGCCTGGACTCGCGCTCTCAAAGATGGGCAGGTTTTCATTCGCAGCAGCCACAAGCACCGCGACCGCACGATTGCGCATGCCGACGCTCCAGAACGCGATGATTGCCCTCTGCGAAAGGTCCGGTTCCCAGCGGGACCGGGACGGGTGCAGGGTGCGTAAGCGATCAAGACGCCGCGCCGCTGCAAGTAATTCGCCGCGGTCCATCTCAGCTGCCGCCATCTCATAAGCCGCTTCTCCACCCGCTTTGGTCAGAAAGAATCTTTGTACAACTTCGCGGAGTTGATCCCCAGACCCGGTCTCACGAGCAGACTGCAACAACGCCTCTGCCTCACTTCCGTAGGTCTCCTCATACAATCGACGGCCCTGTGGCGGAAGACCTGAGAGGATCGACTCCGCTTCCTGACGCAGACTCGAGGCGAGGTTGAGGTTGGCAAATGTGTCCTCGTTCGATTCGATGATGTATTGCAGCAACTCGAGGGTGCCTGGCTGCACTTCGCCCGGTTGTCGGACCTGCTCACGTGCCTGGTCCAACATCACCTGAACACGTCGGTTCTGGGGGATGACTTGGGAGGGATCTTCGCGAATGTTTTGGGGAAGTTGCCGCAATTGCCCTGCGACGATGCCCGCTCCGACCACACAGAGCAGCCCGATCGCGGCGACCATCCCAGCACGACGATTCAAAACCATCAACATTCTCCGAAATCAGTCCGCTCAAGAGTCCACGACGCGATGTCACGGTGCAAGATGCAGCTTTTGCGGTCATTCCAGCATAGTGAATCGGGCGAGAAGCGACGATGGCGATCTGGCATGACATGCATGGCCGGTGTCCCAGCCGACACATGGCGTCAGGCACCATTTCGTGGGGATGCACCTTTGAAACAGATCGAAAGCGCGTCGTCCCACGAATTGGTGCCTGACCCCGTCCCGCGCAACCCCGTCACGCTCAAAAAAAAAGGCCGCCCCTGTCAAGACAGAGGCGGCCTTTGAAAATCCAAACGGGTCCCGGGGACCCGGATCGGCGTCAGTTCAGGATCGTGCCGGTCTTTTCCACAACCTGCGTGACGGCCTGCGGGCTGAGTTGACCGCTCTTGAAGGTCTCGTTGACCTTGAGCTCACTATCGACCCACATCATCACGGTGAAATCTGCGTCGGTGAGCTTGTAGCTCGGCGGACCGTTCTTGTCATCAAACACGGTCAGTGGAGTGTTGGTGATGCCGTGCTCCTTGGCAAGAGCTTTCAGGTCACCCTCGTGAGCAGTCGGATCGTCGGAGAGCAGGACCACGAAGGCGGCCATCTTCTCGCCCTTGTTCTGGCCAACGACTTGGTCGACGTTCTTCACGAGCGTTGCCAATTCGTCATTGATCTCACGTGCGAAGATACTGACCACCGGCTGAGAGCCGTAGCGGCAGCGGTAGCACAGGGACTTGCCAGCTTCCGGACCTGTCACATCGGTGACTGTGAAGGCACCCACACCAGATCCCACTTCCAGACCTTCGCCAGCAAACGCTGCAGTCGCCAGCATCAAGACAGAAGCACAAAGTGCAGTCGTTAATCTCATCGTCAATTCTCCATTGTCGCAAAGTCTTGTGGACACGTGAGCGTCGGGGTGACGACTCACAGATTCTTAGCTCTCCTTGCCGGGTTGGCAAGTCTCTCTGGCGACAGGCCAGAGTTTGAATTTTTGGGGTCTGGACGATCCCCGTCAGTGGCACATCTTACACAGCGAGTCTCCGCCGCGAAAAGGGAGATCGCCTGTTGACGTCGCGCATCCCACTCAAATCACGGGTATTCAGGGGTCTCATCTGTCTTGTGGCCGCAGGGGACTCGTCAGATTCCGTGGTTCGCTGAGGAAGTTGCACATCCTATGCCATCTCCCCTAAAGTCGATGGATGCGAGCGAGCTTCACTTGGTGAGGAAACATAACAATGCGGTTCCCGTGGGTTGTTGTCACGACTTGGCTAGTCATCTTGGTGGCGGCACTGTCACTCGCGGCGGAGCCTGATCAGGCGGCAGTTGAGTTCTCGGCTGAGGATCTCCAGTTCTACACGAACTCCATCGAGCCCCTCCTGAAGGAGCATTGTTACAAGTGCCACGCGACCGGGAAGGTGAAGGGCGGGCTCCGCCTCACATCCCGGGAATTGCTCCTCGCAGGGGGTGAGAGCGGGCCTGCGGTCGACCTGGAAGACATCGATGCGAGCCTTTTGCTTCAAGCGGTCAATTACGAGGGGTACGAGATGCCCCCCAACGGCAAGTTGCCGGACGATCAGATCGCCCTGCTCCGCACATGGGTCGAGAAGGGGCTGCCCATGAACACGCTCATGGACAATGCCCCTGCCGATGACGAGGCCCTGCATTCCCCGGAAGTCAATGAGGAAACGAAGAGCCATTGGGCGTTCCAGCCTGTCGAACGCCCCTCCGTTCCACTTGTCCAGCAAGAAGCGTGGATTGCCAATCCGATCGACGCCTTCGTCCTCGCACGGCTGGAAGACTCCGGACTCGCTCCCGCACCGCCCGCTGACAAACAGACGATCATCCGGCGAGTCACCTACGACTTGATTGGTCTGCCTCCCTCTCCCGAAGAGGTCGCCGCCTTTGTCGCGGACGAATCACCCGACGCTTACGAACACCTCGTCGACCGGTTGCTGGAGTCGCCACATTATGGAGAGCATTGGGCTCGCTACTGGCTCGACCTCGTGAGGTATGCGGAGTCGAACAGCTTCGAGCGGGATAACCCCAAACCCTTTGTCTGGCGATACCGTGATTACGTCATCCGATCACTGAATGATGACAAGCCGTACGATCAATTTGTTCTCGAACAGTTGGCCGGCGACGAACTCAACGAAGTGACACCCGACTCGTTGATCGCCACAGGCTATTACCGATTGGGGCTGTGGGACGATGAACCGGCCGATCCGTTGTTGGCCTTTTACGACGGTCTGGACGACATCGCGGCTACGACATCTCAGGCAATGCTCGGATTGACGCTCAACTGTGCCCGTTGTCATGAGCACAAACTGGATCCGATTCCCCATGAGGACTACTACCGCTTCATCGCCTTCTTCCGCAACATTCGACACTACGGCGTCCGAGCCGATGCGACGGTTTACGAGGCTTCGATTCGTGACGTGGACCTCCCTGACGAGCGCGAACAGCGTGCGAATGTCGTCGCCGACTGGGAGCAACAGCTCCAGGAGATCAAAACAACCATGGGAGGCATTGAAGCCGAAGCGCTCCCACACCTCGAAGGAGGCGAGAAGGACGATTTCCAGGACCAAAGCTCGCGGTATGACATCCTTAAACGGCGAGCAGGCGAGATCATCAGCCAGGATCAGTTTGAAACTTACAAGAGGCTCCGCAAACTCCGGGAGAAGCTGGAAAAGAATCCTCCGGGCAGACAGGCGAAGGTGCTGGCTATCAAGGAGCAGGGACCGGAGGCACCGCCGACTCACGTGTTGATCCGCGGCAATCCTCATATCGAGGGAGCTGAGATCAGTCCGGGGTTTCCGTCGGTCCTCTCTCCACCCGATCCGATCATTCAACCACCCCCGCACGGCGAAAGCAGCGGAAGGCGGCGGGCACTCGCTGCGTGGATCGCATCGCCAGAGAACCCGCTGACTGCACGCGTGATGGTCAATCGCATCTGGCAGTGGCACTTTGGGCGGGGCCTCGTGCGGACACCCAACAACTTCGGACTGACGGGGACGCAGCCGACTCATCCGGAATTGCTCGACTGGCTCGCCGCCGAGTTTGTTGACAAAGGTTGGAGCCTGAAGTCCATGCACCGGTTGATCCTGATGTCGAACACGTACCGCATGGCATCAACAGCTGCCGATCAAGCTGCCGAGGATCAGGGACAACAAATCGATCCATCAAACGATCTCTTGTGGCGGTTTGACATGCGACGTCTGCGGGCAGAAGAGGTCCGAGACAGCATTCTGGCCACGATTGGCACTTTGAATCGAAAAAAGATGTTCGGTCCGAGTATCTATCCAGTCATCCCCGACGAAGTCCTCGCTGGGCAGTCACGACCGGGGGAAAACTGGGGCAAGTCGTCAGACGAAGATGTCCGCCGCAGAAGCATCTACATTCACATCAAGCGATCATTGGCGGTCCCCATTCTGGCAGCGTTCGATGTGGCGAACACCGAATCCACCTGTCCCGCCCGCTTCGCCACGACTCAACCCACTCAGGCATTGGGAATGCTCAACAGTGCATTCATCAACAAGCAAGCCGAGACATTCGCCAACGAGCTTCGCAAACAGGTTGGCGATGACCGACCGGCTCAGGTTCGACTGGCCCTCCAAAGGGTCACACAGCGTGATCCGACCAAGATCGAGGTGACCCGTGGCCTGGATCTCATGTCATCTCTGCAAGAAGAGCACGGCATGTCTTGCGATGAGTCCTTGCGATTCTTCTGCCTGACAGCCCTCAATCTCAACGAATTTCTGTACATTGACTGACCGGGCGCCGAACAGAGAAATACGAGATTTGTCTCTACCGGCTTGCTGATGCTGGGAGGGCGAGGCTCCTGCCGAGCCGTGGCGTGATCAACGGCGGACATCAATCAATGAACGCACATTGCGGGAACAAGCCCCCGCAGGTTCATTCTCTGGTTGTCCCAGACGCACACACACGTCGCGGCTCAGCGGGAGCTTCGCCCTCCCTGACGACACCCACTTTTGAATCTCGCGTCTGAAAGGAGCATGGCAAATGGAAATCGTGGGGCTAGGAGTGACCGTCGTCGACCTGATGGCGGTGGTCGAGGACTTTCCGCAAATCGACTCCAAACAAGACGTGCAGCGGTCACTGATCCAGGTCGGTGGACCGGTGCCGACAGCCCTCGCCCTGCTCACCCGCTTCGGTTGGACCTGCCGACTGATCAGTGCCTGGGGAGACGATCCTCTCGGTCGGGTCATCGAAGCCAACCTTGATGTGACGGGCATCTCTTACTCTTCCCACTGCCGCCAACCGAACACATCGACCGGTTTCTCTCAAATCTGGGTTGAGCAGAAGAATGGGCGACGAACAACGGTCACTCAGCGACCGCAATTCGACAGCCTGCTGACAAGTGCTGACATGGCAGAGCAACTTCGCGGATGTCAGGTCCTGCATCTCGACGGGTGGCCGACGAATGAAGCGCTCGCGGCCGCTCGGACTGTCAAAGTTGGTGGTGGACGTGTGTGTGTGGACACGGGCTCGCCAAAGCCGGGCATTGGCGAGCTGTTGTCGCTTGCCGATTTTGTGAATGCTCCGCGTCGATTCGTGGAGGAATATCTCCAGGAGTCAGATCTCGAACGTGGCGCATCAGCGATCGCCGCGCTAGGCCCGTCAATCGTAACGGTCACTGACGGCGAACACGGGGCATGGCTGTCGACAAACGGCACGACCATTCACCAGCCGGCAATCAAGCAGGCGCCCATCGTCGACACGAATGGAGCAGGTGATGTTTTCACTGCTGGGATGATGCATGCCGTGCTTTCGGGTTGGTCACCGCATCTGTCTTTGTCCTTCGCGGTCACCGCAGCGGGGATGAAGTGCACCCGTCTCGGCAACCGTGACGCCTTGCCAACCTTGGAGATGGTGGGGCGATCTGTCAATTTGCCAAAATCTTAGAAAATCTCCACTCAGCGTTCCCGATCTTGACCTAGTGTTGAATTGAGATGTTCTGAGCAGCGCCCCGTCTCCCGGCGGCGTCGCCATGCCTCTCGCGGCAGCGATCCCCCGCTGTTCACCCGCATTGATCCGTTGATGCCGGCTTGGAAGGCCGGCTGACGAGCGGTGCGAACCGTTGCAGGTCAAACATGACGTTCATGTCGGGCTGACAGTTGACTGGGATTCAAGCCATGTTTCGCCGAAAAACAGACTCTGCCTCTCGCTGCCCTCGCCGCAGTGGTGCGACCGTTGTGGAGATGGCGGTGGTGCTGCCGGTTTTTGGGATCTTCCTCGCCGGTCTCATGGAGACGGGCCACGCGTTTATGATCATGGACGTCTTGAATTCGTCCGCCAAGCAAGCCGCTCGCCTCGGGGCTCTGGAGGGGAAGACCTCTGCACAAGTCCTCACCCGTGCCCAGGAGAAGATCAGCGGAGCCGTCGATCCCACCGACGCGACCGTGCTCATCAAGGACGGATCGGATTTCGACACACCGGGCTTCGACCCGACCGGACTCAACTATGCGAGCCTTCCTAACATCGAGGTCGCAGATGCTGAGGCCAGGCAATTATTCATTGTCCGCATCGAGGTGCCGTACAACGATGTGGCCATTCTGCCTCCCTTCTGGATCAAAGACATCACGCTCTCGGGCCAGGCGGTGATGAGACACGAATAGTCTCATCTCCACAAGCGTTCCAACTTCGACCTTTCATCTTCAGCTCAGCGAGTTTTGCCATGCGTCGTTTCACAACCACCAACAACCGGACATCACCAGACCGACGTCGCGGAGCCGCGGTCGTTGAGTTCGCAATTATGGCCCCCGTCTTCCTGACGCTCACATTGGGCAGCGTCGAAGTCGGCTATGCTCTCAACGCCTCCAACACTCTGTACGGCGTACTCCGGGAGGGCGGACGTCTTGCCAGCCAGGACTGGAGCACGATGCTGGGACCTGGAGAAACAGCGAATGCTAAGGTCACACAAGACCTCAAGAATATGCTCACGGCTGGTCGCATCCCTGGCAATCAGGTGACGATCGAGATCGTGCATGCAGACGGAGCCAACGCAGGCGATCCATTCGATCTGGAAGATGAGAATAACTATCTGGAGATGTTCACCATTACGGCCTCCGTGCCGTTCGATCAAATCAGCCTGCTCCCCGGAGACTATCTGGGGGGACAAGATCTGCGGGCCTCCATCAGTTTTCGGATGGGTCGCAGCAATCTCGACTGACGCGTTAAACTTGAGAGTCGTTCAGTGGTCCGCCTGCTTGCAGCCTGCGAGCAGGCGACCTGATGTCGCAGTGGCCCCCGTCACATCTCGAAAGGGAAGTGACCGGGGCTGCTGCGACATCTTTCATTGACTGAGAACGAACAGCTGATTGTGCAACTCACTGTGGAAAGATTTGCACGGTTCACAAGTTCTCATGTCTGGAGAGAACGCAGATGACGCGGAACAAGCGGAGTGCCACAGATGAACTGGTCGACATTGCGGCTGTTCGCCAGTTGGGGATGCTCCCGACAATTCTCGAATTCAACTCCGCGACAATCAGCCCCATCTGTGTCATCCGCGTTCTATTCATTTGGTGCTACTCTGTCGCGCTGGGCGAACCAAGCAAACCGTCAAATCGACACGTCTCAAGCTTGCGGGCGCGTCTGATAGAACAGGGCCTTCTTCTCTCCCGGGAGTGTGAAGTCAAAACCACAGCCTTGGAAGAATTGATCCTCCGAGGTAATCACGATGACCTCGAACACGTTTTGCTCTTTCGCGACACTGAGACACGCATCGACCAGGAGACGACCGATTCCCTGGCCTCGACAGGCATCGGACACAGCGAGACTCCGCAGCTCCGCCAGCTTCTTCGAGTAGATCTCCAGAGCCGCGAAACCGACGATCTGACCGTCGCGTTCCACCACGAACCCTGAGGGAAGCAAGTCCTCCAGTTCATCAGTCGTGCGTGGCAACAATCGGCCGGATTCGACAAACGGCTGAATGAAAAACTCGATGCCAGACAGATCGTCCGCTGTCGCGCCACGCACAATGAATGACGGACTCTCTGTGGTCATGTCATGCAAATCAAGCTTGAGGGGACGACGGAAACATCTCTGGCCACCACGTCATTCCATCTCTTCGTCGAACTCCGCAGACACGTCATCATCCTGCCCGGCCGTTGCAGCCGCGGTCGATTTCCGGAACACGGCGACCACATCTTCAATCGGCACGACATACAGAAGATTGTCCGATTCAAAGTCCACGGGAATCGCCTGTTTGGGATGGAACAACACCTTGTCATACTTGCGGACCGGGAACTCTTCGTCGTTCTCGACCTCAAGGCTGATCTCGACCACGCGGCCAGTGATCGTGGGAATCTCTGCCTGATCGGGCAGGACAATTCCTCCGCGAGTTGTCTGACGACTTTCGTCTTTCCGGATCAGAATGCGGGGTCCCAAAGGTTCAACAAAATCGTTCATGATGTCGTCTCCATTCCGCCGCTCGGGGTGAGACGCGGCTTTGTGTCGTTGTGAGTCAAATCGTCGCTGTCACTTCAATAACATTATAGGCAGACAACCGATCGCTGACGACCGGGGGATTGTTCCCACCGACATCCGATCGACGGATCCGTTTCACAAACCACGAACCATGAGGCTCTTGCGACGTTCTTGCCCAACTAACCGACCGGTCGCATCCGACGACTGCGGTTGGTCGCCACTTCGAAATGCGGCTGAGGTGCCTGTGCCATCGGCGGACGAGAAACATCCTCATCTTCCACCGCGAGGCGAGGCAATGATCGTACGATGAGCCGCCCCAATGGACCGGCAAGCAAGGCGGGGAGAAAGACGAGATCGGCAAACAGCGCCGTTCCAATGAGGGCAGCCATCAGCCAGCCGAAGCGGCTGATCATCAACAGATCTGCCGGGTACAACATCAACAGTCCGAATCCGACAGCCGCGCTGGTCTGCCACATCGCGGGACCGCAATGGGCCAGTGACTCAATGACGGCTTCTTCGCGTGACATCCCTTTGCGGATGCCTTCACGGAACCATGTCAGCAAATGCAAAGTGCCATCGACCGCGATGCCGAGCGCCACCGACGCTGTGAGCATTGAGCCGATATCGACTTTGGTGCCACACCAGGAGATCATTCCAAACACCACAGCGACCGGCATCAGGTTCGGCAGCATGCTCAACAAACCAGCGAAAAAGCTCCGCAGTTGGCCAATCATCACGAGGGCGATGATGGCGAATGCCATCGCAAAGCTCTTGATCAGACTGTCCAACACGGCCAGCTGCGTTCGCATAAACAGAGGCAATGTGCCGGTCAGGACGTGCTTTGTGCCCGGGTGCTCTTTGACGATCTCCGTCGCGCGTGATTCGATGTCAGCGGTGAGGAGACGAAAGTTATGATCGCTGGTGATGCCTGCTTGCGCAGTGATCCGCCACAGTTCTTCACCGGCCTCATTCAGCTCCCCATCTCCAGGAGCCAAGAGGTCAGCAGCCGTTGGTGCCACAGCAAAGAAGGCCTCAGTTCCGCTTTCTTCTCGTTCCTTAATCCGACGTTCGGTCTCAGTCGATCGACGGTTGTATTTGATCTTCGTGAATGTGCGGGCATCCTCCGGTGGTGCTTGACTGACCGGCTGAAAGTCTGCCAGGGAGATGACACCGCTGATTTCCGAATTCTCGCAGATCGAATTTCCGACTTCGCGAACAATCTCCAGACGCTCCAGAAACGCCGTCTGTTGTTGCATCTCAGGGCTGAATCGCAAGACCAGTTCGATGGTCGACGTGCCGGAGAGCATTTGCTCCAAAGCGATGCCGTCTCGCACCACCCGGGCATTGGGCGGGAAGTAGCGGATCACTTTTGTCTCTGTCTGGAAATACACCAGACCGTACGTGCAAGCCACGAACATCACCACACACAGCACGCTCACGGTCGTCGCATGCCGCGTGACGATTTGGCCGAACTGTTGCCAACGTCGCGAGTCCACCTCTTTGGCACCGGGAGGAGATGCCGGCCAGAGTTGCAGCAGCGTTGGAAGAACATACAAGACTGCAACCAACGCCAGCAGGCAGCCGATCGCCGAGTAGAGACCGAAATCGCGGACCGGCCCCAGATCACTTGTCACCAGAGAAATGAGGCCGATGGCCGTCGTAATGCTGGCCAGCGCACAAGGCTGCCTGGCCATCTCGACCGCACGAATGATCGCAGTCCGTGGATTCTCAACAGCTGCGTGCTTCCAGTAGTTGGCGACATGGATGGCTCCGGACAGGGTGAGCACGTTCAGCAAAGTGGGCATCACCATGAGAACCATGTTCATGTTGCCACCTGCGAGCGGGATGATGGCGAGTGCCACCGCCGTCGTGAAGTACGAGACCACGAGCACCAGAATGCCCAGCCGCAGACTCTTCAGAAACAGGAAGGCCAGACAAATGGCCACCGTTCCGGTCATCAGCATCACTGACCGCTCGTGTGGCCACCACGAGTCTGTCGTCGTGTTCCAGGCAGCATTCTTGACTGCTCCATTCAATTCCGAAGCGGTAACAGCTCGACCGCCAATGTGCAGTGCCGACAACGGAATCCCTGCGTCGACGGCAAGTGATTTCAGTTCCCGGACGACTCCCGCCTCATCCGAACGACCGGCTTCTGACAAGTTCACCAGCATCCCGACAGGCGACCCCGGAGAGCGGAAGCACTCGTCGACCAGCAAGGGGCCAGCGGCATCCGTTGCCGTCGGAGGACCACGGAGTTGCTGAGCCAACTCGTAGAACGGGTCCAGACTGTCCGACTGCGGAACCATGGTGCGCCAGGTGACCCGAAAGTCATGTTCCGGGACCGAGAGATTCGGCCGAGCTACTTCCTCAAACTCATCGTCGAAGCTGTCGGATTCCAGCTCTTCCGTTTCTGCTCCTTCATCTGTCAATGAGACACTTTGCGTTTGAGCACCAAATGAAGTGTCCAATGACGGTTGCTCGAGACGGGCGAGCACTTCGAGTTCGATGCCCAGTTTCTGCTTCGCTGCTTCAGACAAACGAGCGATGGCGTCCGCCTGGTCAACCCGCCCTGCATCCGTCAAACGAACTTTGATCAGCCCATGACCGATCAACGTCCCGGTGATCCGCTGGGCCGCTTCGTCCGGTTCGACCCCGCTCGCGATCATCTTACTGCAAATCTCTTCCGCGGTGATGACCGAGTCGATCAGAGGCGAGCCATGACGACGAACACCGTCCTCTTCGAGACGTCCGATGAACTTCTCGACGAGCGCAGGCACGCGAGCATCATCGAGAGTGCTGCCATCCCAGGTGACGAGCACTCGGTCCTCGGCCGGGAAATGCTGCTTGAACCATGCCAGCACACGGGCATCTCGATCGTGCGTCGGTAGCCAGGTCTCCACGTCGTTGTCCATCCGGATCTGCAGAATGGCCACTCCGATGAGTGGGATGGCAAACAACATTCCAGCGAACACCCACAAGGACAGGCCATTGCCCCAGGGATCGCGTTTGGAGAAAAAATTGGACATACACTCTCTCGCCGACCAGAGCGGCATCGTCGAGCAGGCTGCAGCTGCGATGTGCCACGACGGGATGCGGCTGCATGCTCGGACAATTGCGGGAGGGAGTCCCCCACATCAGTTTCTGATCGACGAATGGTGTCAGCAAACTTCGTCGCGCGATCGGCGTTTTCTGCCACTTCGACAAGATCACCGCAAAGCTGCGGATGCCGCAAACATCACCTGTTAACTCGACATCTCCGAACGAACAGACTTTTCCGTCTGCCGAACACACAGGCTGCGTTTACTGAGGGTCAGTTTGAGTTTTCGCGTCGGGTGGGTGGCAGGGTCAGGAGCGAAGCGGATGGCCCTGCGGTTGTTGGTCCGGGCCTTCCCGTTGTTCAGACCCGGCCACGCCCCGGGCAATGCAATCATCAATCTGAAACGCAGGAAACGGACCAGTGAGGGCACGGTCATTCATTCCACTCGATGCCAAGCATTAGACAGTTCAAGCCGCTGCCAATGCCCAGGAGGGCAACATGATCGCCCGGCAAGAGATGCCCGGCTTCGATGCCCAGAGCCGCTGCCGTCGGCAATGCAACGGCACCCGTGTTGCCCAGGAACTCAACGGTCGGGAAGTCGATTGCCGGATCGAGGTCGAGACCTTCGAGTAGCAGCTTGCGGTGTGCTTTGCCAACCTGATGAGTAAAGGTCTTGTGCACCCCCTGCTCTTCCCAACCGACCGCTTCGAGGAGCAGAGGCCATGTCCGTCGGGCGATGTCGATGCCCGCATGCAGCAGAGCTTCCGAGTCGGTCTCCATGAGTGGTCGATTGTCATTCGACTGTCCCAGCTCGACACCTCCCGCACACAGCCCGTGATGCGAGGACTCTGCAAGATAGGCACCGCCGCGCAAATGGCTTCCATGACGGCTGAGTCTTTCGTCACACAACACGATGGCAGCCGAGCCTGAGCCGATTGTCAGTGAGGCAAACGCCGGCTTGATGTCGCGACGCGTTAATTCTGGCGAATTGAGCAACGTCTCGATGGTGCCCTCGACGAGGGGACGACCGATCTCTGTGCCGACAACAACGCCAGCTCTGACCCGCCCCAACTCGATCATATCCGCCAGCATCACCACACCGTTCAGCAGCCCGAGACAAGCGTTGCTCACATCGAGCACCAGAGCCTCTGATGATAATCCGGCTGCGTGATGCACCCCGCAAGCGGTCGCCGGCTCCATTTGGTCGCGACAGACCGAACCGTGAATCAGTGCCCCCATGTGCTGAACGTCGATCCCGGACGCCTCAACCGCCATGCGAACAGTCTCGCCGCTGATTTGTCCGGGCAGGGTGCCCGGATCGAAGAACCGACGCTCGCGGATGCCGGACATTAACTCCAGCCGACCTGCAGGCAGGTGCAACCTGTCATAGACCGGCTGCAGCCGTGCCTCGATCTCGTCCGACGTCACGACAATTGGGGGGAGCGTGCAAACGACCGACTCGATGCAAACGTTCTGATATCGCATCGGCCAACGTCGCAGGAGACAGAACGCAGGGAAGAATCAGACGTTCGCGTGTTTTTCAGCCGGAGAGACCCCGTTCAGCAGGTCCTCAAGACCACTGAGAGCAGTGTACTGTCGGTCGCGATTTGCTTCGACCTCCGGAGTCCAGTCGAGGATCTCCAAAGCGACCGAACTGCGAACGAAACGCAGACCGTCCAAGAGGAGTTGACGTTGCTCAGGATTCAGTTCAAGTGTGATGTTGTCACGCATGATGCCAGACTTTCGGGATGATTGGGGGCGAGTGCTCGTCAAACTCGGCCGCGCTCCCTTCGCGTACTCGAATCGTACTCAACCCGGTCGGGTTTCTCAATTGTCACGGCCCATCATAGGGTCGCGGTTGCGTGGTTGGCGAATAATCAGGACTTGCACTTGCGTGAAGTCATCAAGGTCAAATCACCGGTCAATAACCAGTCTTACTTTCTCGATCATCGAAACATTGGACCGGCAAACTTCGCCGATCATCGGTTCCGTCGTTCCATCGTTGCAGTTGGAACGTCGTTGCCAGTGTTCAGACTCATCCTAACCGGAATGACCGTTCTTCGAGCGAAGGTTGCCATTCCGGAACGCTTCAGCCATCGCCCGCGGAATCTCGGCTTCCGCCAGCACAACTTTCGCGCGGTTCTCCTGGGTGAGTGCCTGCATCTGTTGTTCGTGTGCCACCGCTTCAGCTCTGCGTTGCTCGGCACGGGCACGAGCCACACGCACATCGGCTTCTGCCTGATCGGCTTGCAAGCGAGCACCCACGTTGTCGCCCACGTCGATGTCCGCGATATCGATCGACACGATCTCATATGCTGTCTGCGAATCGAGGCCCTTGTTCATCACCGCCTGTGCAATCAACGTCGGATTCGCCAGCACGGCCTTGTGAGTTTCACAGGACCCGATGGCCGAGACGATGCCCTCGCCCACCCGGGCGATGACCGTGTCCTCGGTCGCTCCGCCGACGAGTTGGCTCAGGTTGGTTCGTACTGTCACGCGAGCCCGTGCCTTGAGTTGAATGCCATCTCGCGAGACACCATCGAGCGTAGAGCGCCCGTGTCGCCGCACATCCGGACAGTCGATGACCTTCGGATCCACACTCGTCTGCACGGCTTCAATGATATTACGTCCGGCCAAATCGATCGCTGACGCGGTGTCCCAGTCCAAGTCAATGTTGGCGCGATGGGCTGCGATCAGCGCCCGCACCACACGCTGTACGTTGCCACCCGCGAGGTAGTGAGCTTCCAGGGCATTCGTGCTGATGTGGGGCAACCCCGCCTGCACGCACCAAATTTTGGTGTCAACAATCACGTTGGGATTCACCTTCCTCAGCTTCATGAATACCAGAGCGGGAGGACTGATCCTCGCCCCGGTCACGAAACCCCGCAGCCAGAGTTTGAAGTACGCCGCGAACATCACCGCGAAAATGATGCCGATCAGCACTAAAAAGCCGATCAGCACCACCGTCAGCACTTGTCCGACGCCAAGCTCGTCACCCACGACACACCTCCGGGGACTTTTCCGTCCCTATTGAAAAATTCAGCCATCTCACGACAGCCAACACCCAGAAACACCTGTCTGAGGGCAGTCTGCATTGTAGAACGGTGACCGCTGTTTGCAAATTCTACGCCGCTTCCCATTCTTGAAATGGTCGAACAATTCACTCACTCAGGAGGAACGAGCGGCTCCGACTCACGATTGTCACCCGATCAGACAGACACGAAGGTCCATGACATTGGTCTGTGTTGGGCCCGTCTTCAGGTGACCGCCGGTCTGAGCGAAGAACGGATATGAGTTGTTTGTCGCCAGAAAGTCCTGGGGGGTCAGCCCCTGCTCCCGAGCACTCCTGAGGACGCCCGCATTGACGAACGCACCCGCTGCGTCCGTCGGTCCGTCTTCTCCATCAGTCCCGCCGGAGAGGAGCACGATGCCCGTCACATCTTCATCCCACATGCGAATGGCAGCTGACAGGATCAGTTCCTGATTCCGTCCTCCCTTTCGAGGTTCATCGGTATCAACAAGTTGCACGATGGGTTCGCCGCCGCTGAGCAGGCATCGTGGTGTCCCCGGCGAATCATGGACGAGGAGACAACGCTCTGCGAGATCACGACCCACGACACGGGCGATCCCCGCGTTGTCGCCTCCCAGGGACTGGACCTCATACCCTCTTTGAACTGCCTCCTGACCGGCTGCCGCCATCGCCACATCAATATTCCCGATGATGACGTTCGTCACCTGAACGTGAGAACCCTCCACGGAATCCCCATTGGCACACTCCAGGTGCTTGAGAATGCTTTCCGGGACCTCAGGCATCCGTGATGCGAACTTCTTGAGGACAGCGAGCGCCTCCGAGGCTGCTGTCGAATCGGTGACCGTCGGCCCCGACGCAATGACGTCCAGCGGATCACCGATGACGTCCGAGATAATGAGCGAAATTATCCTCCCGGCATTGCACGCTTTCGCTAAGCGTCCGCCCTTGATCCGTGAGAGCTGTTTGCGGACACAGTTCAGCTCGTCGATGCGAGCTCCGGCCTGCATCAGTCCGCGTGTGATGGCTTGCTTATCGCTGAGTGTCACACCTTCAACCGGCGATGGCAACAGAGCACTCCCGCCTCCTGAGATGACGACGACGCAGACATCTTCCGGGGACAACTCCGAGACAATCCGCAGGATCTCCCCTGCCCCGGCGACTCCCTCCTCGGTGGGCTCGTTGACGCCCGCCGATCGCGCCGCATGCAAGTGAATCTTCTCCAACGGACGCACGCAGTCCGCAGGCACGTTGACCCAGCCAATGACCTTGTTTGCCAAAATTTCATCGCCAACCGCTCGTTCAAAGCCTGCGGACATGCCGGCCCCCGCTTTGCCGGCTCCCACGACTGCGAGTCGTCCGATGCGATCGATCGGCCACGTCTCGCCGGCAATCATCAGCGAGTTGCCTGTGACATGTACGACCGATTGAACGAGTTGCTCGGCGTCAACAGCGTCAACACCTGCCTGCCAGATGGCGATGGCGTCATCACGAAGGCTGTCGTCGCGCGAAAGAGTGCTCATCCCGTGAGCATATCGCGCAGCGGAACAGACTGCTAAGCGGCAGCCCGCATGGCGGCGTATGCGTGCAGCACTTCGTACAGGTCGACCGGAACTTGAATCTCATCCTGAGCAAAGTCTTGAATCCACGTCCGATCCGTGCCGTTGGCATCACCAAGGATGCGACAGAACTCGCCCAGGGTCATCGTCGCAAGCGGCACTTGAGTGCCGACCGGATCATCTTCAGTGAAGAGTCGAAGTGTTGGACGCATCTTGTGATGACCTGCGGAGAAAGCAATCGACGATCAATGACGGTCGCCAATGTTCATGGTGGGAGTCTCAGTGGAGTGACTGTTGGATCGACCATTTCGCACTGACGACTTTAGCGATTCCGGCAATCTGGTAAGTCAGGCAAGATATGCCGCGCAGAATTGCGAATCCGAGTTGCCCCTTGACTCCATTCCATCCCGCCGTGGAGTAGCTACCATGAGACAACAACAGCGATCCTCAACGATGACCGCAACTCCATGAGGCACCGGATGTACGACCGACAACAACTGATTGATCTGTTTCAGCAGCGGGCTCTGAAGTTCGGTGACTTCACCCTCGCCTCGGGAAAGAAAGCGACTTACTATCTCGACGGCAAGCAGATTTCGCTGGACGCCCGAGGCCTGCGGCTCGTCGCAGAGGGACTGTTGGAACTGCTCGCCGACGTCGAGTTCTCTGCGATCGGGGGCATGTCGATCGGAGCCGACCCGATCATTGGAGCCGTGTTGGCCGTTGCAGCCGAACAGGGACGCGAGTTGCAGGGCGTCCTCGTTCGCAAAGAGGCCAAGGGGCACGGCACCAACAAGTTCGTCGAGGGACCGGTTCAACCTGGAGACAAGGTGGTCGTCATTGACGATGTCGTGACGACCGGCGGCAGTGCCCTGCTCTCGGTCGACCGCATTGAGGAATTCGGTTGCAACGTTGTCCAAATGGTCGGCATCGTGGACCGGATGGAAGGGGGAGCGGCAAATTTCGCTGCGCGGAATCTGCCTTTTCGCTCGCTGTTGACGATCGAAGACTTTGGCATCAAACCGCCAGCAGAGGCAGCCGTATCCTGAGTTAATACGATGCTGAGACAAGGGGACAAAGGACAGGAGAAGACAAGGGGAATCATGAGCGAATTGCGATACGATCCAACGGCTGCGAGAAAACTGATCGATGACTCTGTGTGGGACGCTCTTGTTGAGCCGTTGCAGGCAGCACGACAGGAGACATTCGATGACGTCGAACTCATGGCAGCAGACGACATTCCGGAGGACAAACATCCTCTCGATGCAGGGTTTATCCCGTATCCGGAGCAACTGCTGAGTTCGCCCGATCTGGGCTTAATGATTGCTTCAGCCGAGCGATTACGAGGGGAGATCGACCGACTGCTCGTCCTAGGTATCGGCGGGTCATACATGGGACTGCGGGCGTTGTTTGAGGGGCTGTGTCATCCGTTTCATAACGAACTTCAGCGGGCTGACCGAGGCGGTGTGCCGCGTCTGTATTTCGAGGGCAACAATCTCGACAACGACACGATCTCGGGACTGCGAGAGTTGCTCAAGCTCCGCTGCCGGGACGCGGAAAAACTCAAGCAGCGCTGGGGAATCGTGGTCATCAGCAAGTCGGGCGGCACCCTGGAGACGGCAGCCGCGTTCCGCATCTTCCGTGATGCCCTGGAATCGTACTATGGTGCGGCCTCCGAGCGGAGTACGCAGCTCGTGGTCCCCATCACTGGGGAGGAAGGTAAACTCCGCGAGTTTGCGGAGGAACGAGGTTACAAGGATGTCTTTCCCGTGCCCGACGGCATCGGGGGGCGTTACTCGGTGTTCACGCCCGTCGGTCTGTACCCAGCTACCGTGCTGGGGATGAAGGTGCGTGAAATCCTGCAGGGAGCCGCCGACATGACCGAGCGATTCCGGACAGCACCAGTCGGAGAGAACCCGGTTCTGGACTATGTGGCGACCTGTCACCTGCTCGAACGTGACCACGGAATGAACATTCGTGTTTTATCGACATGGGGCAACCGGCTGGAGGCCGTCGGTCTCTGGTACGACCAGTTGCTCTCTGAGAGTCTCGGCAAGCAGGAACGAGGGGCGACACCCATCACAGGCGTCAACACGCGCGACCTGCACAGTCGTGGACAGCAGCATCAGCAAGGTGCCCGTGACAAGCTGATCACGAACGTCATCATCGGCTCGCCATCAAGCGCCCCCGTCATGTTGCCGAAAGTGCCCGCTCAGCTTGATCAGGATCAGCTCAACCGTCTGGCCGGACGCAAGGTGCCGTCTCTGTTGGACGCGGCCATTCAAGGAACCAACAAGGCCTACGCCGACGATGCCCGTCTCACCGCTGACCTGCACCTCTCACATCTTGACGCCCACTCACTCGGTCAACTCCTGCAGATGCTCATGCTGGCCACCGTCGTCGAAGGACGCCTGATCGGCATCAACCCCTACGGCCAACCGGGTGTCGAGGATTACAAGCGAAACATGGCCGAGGTGCTGTTCGGTTAGTGCGAAACGACGAGCCAGGAGATCGGCCAAAGAACGAAAAAGACGCCTGCGAGAACAGACGTCCATCGTTCACAGTCAAACAAACTACCCCCAAGGGGATTTGAACCCCTGTCTTTGGACTGAGAATCCAATGTCCTGGGCCTCTAGACGATGGGGGCCCGTGTCTCTCTTCTACACCCCGTCCGGAGTGATGTCAACGATTGAGACACGCGGCAGACGACTTGGTTCGTCACGGACGGAATACACCATTGATTTGGATCGAGCCGGTCACGTTCGTGGGATCCACGGAGAACACGTTGTCCGGATCGATGACTGTGGTGCCCGGGTCGAATTGCACGAAGACCAGGTTGTTGGTTCCACCGATGTTCAGCAGGCCGGTCACGCTGTTGAAGATCAAGCCTTGATCCGGGAAGCGTGTGCCTGACCCCAATTGATTGGAGTTGAAAAAGAACGACGACCTTGCTCCAAGCGGGGAAGGTATCGTTTGCACTCGAACAGCCGTGCCCTCATCCATGAGAACGAGGTTGTTGACGATAGCGACACTGTTCGCTCCGTCGATGAACTGGAATCGCATTCCGACATTCGTTGAACCTGCAGTGTCATCGGCAATTGTCGAAAGGTCGATCTCGTTTGTATCCACCCGAACCGAACTGGGCCCGGTCAGCGTGAAGTTGATTCCGGTCAGAGCTTCCGCGTCGCCCCCGTTTCCGCCATTGATCACGTTGTTGGCGATATTGACATCGACGAAGGTGTCAGCCCCTTGAGTGAGAATGTTGAATCCGGTTTGTCCATCGCCGGAACCCATATTCACTTCATTTTGCCGAACCGCTGCGGTCAGGAATCCGTTCCAGTTGACCTCCAGCGCAGATGCGTTGACCAGGAGAGTCCCGACCCGATTGAAGGATGAGAAGACGTTCTGGTCGAACGCGAGTTCCAGACTGGAGTCTGCTGCGGCAGCCGCGACCGTACGAATCAGCACGGCGTCATCGAGGACCACGGGGTTGATATCGATAAACTCGTTTCTCTGGATCACGTAAACCTGTGTCACAAAGTCAGGATTCGTAAAGTCCAGCGTGTCATCGATGATGTTTGCAACTTAGAGCGCATGATTCGGATTGTTCAGCAGTCTC
>JAJDEJ010000013.1 GCA_029259815.1 Planctomycetaceae bacterium
AGGACGGATTTCCAAATCCGTCCATTCCTTGGTCCCTTGCTCGTCATCACCGTTTTGAAGGTATGTCTGGACGGACTTGGAAGTCCGTCCTACGGAGTGTGTGTCCGCTCTACAAAAACTGACACCCTCTCCGCGTGATGACAGGGCAGCGCTTACGCTTTCAAGCTTACTGCATGATCCTCTTGTTCCGCTCATCACGCGGAGCGTGATGGCTACTTTGGATTTCCTCGGCCGAGTCAGTCACTCTGCCCCGCGCGTCAGGGACTGTTTGCGGGCGTTGATAATCGTCTCGTACGACTCGGGCACTTGCATAGGATCGACGTAACGGGTGAGATCACGCAGGGCGATGACCTGATACTCGTTGAGTGACAGGTACTTCATGAAGGCTCGGAACTGGTCCTCGGGCGTGTGGACCCAAGGGTGCGCGTTGTCAGGGACCCCATGAAACTGCAGGATGGCGATGCGTTCCTCTTTGGCCTGATGCGCGGCTCGTAGAAAATCGGCCATCGTCCAGTCAGGTCGCGCATCGCCGGCGGAAGGAAGCAGCAAGGGATGGTCTCGACCCGGCTCGTAGGCGAAGCCCTTGCCCTCCTTGTAATCGTACTCAGGCGCGCCGCCCCGTCTGGCGAAGGTGATGCCCAGACGTGAGAGTTCAGCGAATCCTGAGGGGTGAAACTGGTTTCCCGGATAGGCGAAGCTTGTCGTGCGGGGGATGCCGTGGGCGGCGCACTGCCGGTTGATCGCTTCGAGCTGTTCCTCGACTTCGGAGACGTTCTGCTTGCTGATTCCCTGGTGATCCCGTGTGTGGTTGCCGATCTCGAATCCGTCCTGATGCAACTGGGCGATCTGCTCCCATGTCATATAATCGCCCTTGTTGGTCTTGAAGTCGAAGCCTTCGGTGATAAAGAATGTGGCCCCGAACTCGTAGTCCATCAGGATGGGCCGGACGACCGTGAAGTGCGACTTCACGGAGTCATCAAACGTGAGCACCACCAGCCGGTCCGGGATCGGCTCCAGTGCGAACACTGGGCCTGCGAGACAGAGGATGAGTAGGATTGCCGACCATCGCTTCATGGCGTCTTTTCCTCTTCAATATTGATGACACTCCTCCACACGCGACAACCGCGGGGGTGAGATGATTATAATCGGAGTCATGAGCGCAAGACGACAAACTTTGATGCTGGCCGGTGCGTTGCTGTTCACCCTGGTGGGTGACGTGTCTGGCGAAGAGACTCCGTCATTCACGCGGGACGTGCTGCCCGTGCTCTCTGCGAAGTGCTTCGCATGTCACGGGCCGGACGAATCGACGCGTGAGGCGGACCTGCGGTTGGATGATCGGGCCGCTGCGCTGCAGTCCGAGGCGTTCGTCCCGGGCGATCCGGAGCAGAGTCAGCTCATCCGACGAATCTTCTCCGAAGACGCGAGCGAACGGATGCCGCCGGAGGAGGCGGGCAGTCTGTCGCCAGAGCAACAGGACCTCCTACGCCGCTGGATCGCGACTGGAGCCGAGTTTTCGACACACTGGGCCTTCGTACCGCCTCAACGACCACCGGTGCCTGCAACGCGACATGCAGATCGTGTGCTTAACGAGATCGACAGCTTTGTGTTCGCCAGGTTGGATCAGGAAGGACTGTCGCCCGCTGCCCAGGCTGACCGTTATGCTTTGATTCGTCGGGTCTCGCTCGACCTGACCGGGCTACTGCCGACGCCCGCTGAGGCGGATGCATTCGCAAATAGCACAGACCCGACGGCGTATGAGCAACTCGTCGATCGACTGCTGGACTCCGAGCACTACGGCGAGCACTGGGCCCGTCAGTGGCTCGACCTCGCCCGTTACTCGGACACGAATGGTTACGAGAAGGATCGTGACCGCTCGATCTGGCCCTACCGCGACTGGGTCATCCGGGCTCTCAATGCTGACATGCCTTTTGATCAGTTTACCATCGAGCAGTTGGCGGGCGACATGCTCCCGAAGGCGACGGCCGATCAGCTGATTGCAACCGGCTTCCATCGCAACACGATGCTCAACGAAGAAGGGGGCATCGATCCGCTGGAGTACCGCTTCTATGCGATGGTCGATCGGGTGGCGACCACGGGGACCGTCTGGCTGGGCCTGTCGACCGGCTGTGCTCAGTGCCACACACACAAGTACGATCCGATCACACACACTGACTACTACCGACTGCTGGCCCTGCTCAACAATGCGGATGAGATTGACCTTGCCGTGCCGAGTCCTGAAATCGAACAACAACGGACAGATCTGCAGCACGAAATCGCACGGCTGGAAGATGAACTGCCATTGCACTTCCCTCCCGACGAGGGACCCGAGCCCGAAGACGAGCGACGTCAGCGGCGCTATGAGTCGACGTTCTCCGCATGGCTGGCGTCCGAACAGGAACGAGCGGTGGCATGGACGACCATCCACCCGGAGACGCTCGACTCCAACCTCCCGCGTTTAGAACTCCTCGATGATGGCTCGATCCTGTCGACCGGTGACATCACCAAACGGGATGTTTACACACTGTCGTTTAATCTCGATGAGATTGAGAGACCGGTCACGGCTCTGCGGCTGGAGGTGCTGCCGGACGAACGGCTGCCCGCGAGTGGACCGGGGCGAGCGTACTACGAGGGTCGCAAGGGAGACTTCTTCCTCAGCGAGTTGTCGGCGAGCATCGACGGAGAATCGGTCGGATTTGAAGAAGCCAGTCACAGTTACGGCAAGATCAGCATCGGCAGCGGGACTGCGGACGCAGCCAACGTGATTGATGGCGATGGCTCGACCGGTTGGTCAACCTCTGAGCAGGAGGGGAGCGCCAATCACCTTGTTCTCAATCTGCAGGAGCCCCTCACCTCGGGAGGAAGACTGCAGATCGAGATGATCTTTGAGCGTCACTTTGCGGCCAGTCTGGGACGCTTTCGGTTCGCAGTCGCACGCAGTGACGGACCAGTCGAGGCAGCCGACGTTCCTGTCGACGTCGAAGTCTTGCTGACACACGAGCCCGAGACCTGGACCGACGAAGAACTGTCACGTATTCGCCGGGCGTTTCATCTCGTCACACCTGAGTTAGCCGATGCCCGCAAGGCCATCGACGAGTTGCGAGGGAAGTTGCCCAGTCGATCTGAGACCATGATTATGCAGGAGCGTCCGGTCGACCACGTGCGACCAACGAATCGGCACCATCGTGGCGAGTACTTGAATCCTCGCGAGCCGGTGGACCCCGGCGTCCCCGCAATCTTTACTAGCAGCCGAATGCCGGAGCCGACTCATCGACTGGAGTTCGCACGCTGGCTCGTAAGTGATGAGCATCCTCTGACCGCCCGTGTGACCGTCAATCGGGCCTGGCAGGCGTTCTTCGGTGTAGGGATTGTTGAATCGAGTGGCGACTTTGGCACACAGTCCGACCCGCCGTCGCACCCCGAGTTGCTCGACTGGCTGGCGACTGAGTTTGTCGCTGATGGTTGGTCGATGAAACGGCTGCATCGGCTGATCGTGACGAGTGCTACGTATCGCCAAAGTTCGCAGGTCTCATCGGATCTGGTCGCCCGTGACCCCCGCAATCGGCTTCTCGCCCGGGGGCCACGACTCCGCATGCGGGCGGAGACGGTGCGTGATGCGATGCTCCAGGCGAGTGGGTTACTGTCCCCCAAGATGTTTGGGCCGAGCGTCTATCCGCCTCAGCCGGGAAGCGTGACGGCTCTCGCCTATGGCAATCCCGCATGGACACCCTCGGAGGGGGAAGACCGTTATCGACGATCGTTGTACACCTACAGCAAACGCACGGCTCCGTTCGCAGCCTACACCACATTCGATGCACCGACTGGCGAGACGTGTGTGACCCGCAGAGACCGCAGCAACACGCCTCTGCAATCGTTGACAATGCTCAATTCCGAGATGTATCTGGAGATGTCCCGGGAGTTGGCCAGGAAGTCCCATGAACAGTTTGCGGAGTCACCCCACGACTGCGCGACGACCATCTTCCGGCAAGTCCTGATCCGTCCACCGACCGATGACGAGTTGACAGCACTGCTCGCCTATCAGCAATCCCAACTCAGCCGCTTCACCGAGGAAGAACTGAATCCTGACGAGATCAGTGGCAACAAAAACACATCCACCGACCTCGCTGCCTGGATGATGATCGCTCGCGTGGTGATGAACCTCGATGAGGCAATTACCAAACCGTGAACTCCTGTGTTGAGCAATCCGTAGAGCAAGCTGCCAGCTTGCTCACCTCAATCGCGGGGTCAGCTCTCAGTCGGAGCAAGCTGGCAGCTTGCTCTACGATAAAACTGTCCCACTTGTACTGAAACATTATGCGCAATGACCCCTTCACATTTGCACGTCGACGGCAATTCCTTGCGGACTGCGGAGTCGGTCTCGGTCGGTGTGCACTCTTGTCGATGCTCGGCGGTGCGACGTCGGCCACTGCATCTGCGAACATTCTTGAGCCATATACATCACACTTCGCTCCCACCGCTAAGCGGGTGATCTACCTGTTCATGGCGGGGGCACCGAGCCAGTTGGAGTTGTTTGACCACAAACCCAAGCTGGTTGAACTCGAAGGCAAGCCACTGCCGCCGTCGGTCATCGAGGGACAGCGGTACGCGTTCATTCAGCCGGATGCAGCCGTGCTGGGGCCACGGTTCCGATTCGCGAAACATGGACAGAGTGGTGCGGAGCTGTCGGAAGTGCTGCCGCATTTGGCGACGGTGGCTGACGACATCGCGATCGCTCGGTCGGTGCATACTGACAAGTTCAACCATTCGCCGGCCCAACTGTTCGTCAACACGGGGTTTGGCATTCCCGGACGTCCGAGCATGGGCTCATGGCTCAGCTATGGACTGGGCAGTGAGGCGGACGACTTGCCCTCCTTTGTCGTGCTGATGAGCGGCGGGAGTGTCAGCGGTGGTGCCTCGATGTGGAGTTCGGGGTTCCTCCCCTCGTCGCATCAGGGAGTGCCGCTGCGGAGTCAGGGCGACCCGATCCTGCACATTTCCAACCCCCAAGGTTACGACACGCGCGCTCAACGCGACTCGCTCGACTTGATCCGCCAACTCAATGAGCAACGACTGGATGTCGTCGGTGATCCGGAGATCGCCACGCGCATTAACGCCTACGAGATGGCCTTCCGCATGCAGGCCCGAGCGCCGGAGCTCATGGACTTCTCCGACGAAACAGCCGACTCACTCGATCTCTACGGAGCCAAACCGGGTGACGCCAAGGCGGCGTTCGCCAACAACTGCCTGTTGGCACGACGACTCGCCGAGCGGGGCGTGCGGTTTGTGCAGGTCTATCACAACGGCTGGGACCATCACAGCAATGTCGAAGGGGGCGTGCGCGGCCAGTGCGAGCAGACTGATCAAGCCTGTGCGGGGCTGATTAAAGACTTGAAGCAACGTGGTCTCCTGGAAGACACGCTCATCGTGTGGGGGGGCGAGTTCGGACGCACTCCCATGGTCGAAGCCAGTGCGGCCCTGGGACGCAGCATGGGGCGTGACCATCACCCCCAGGCATTCTCGATGTGGTTCGCAGGCGGCGGCATTCGGCCCGGCGTCACCGTCGGCGCGACGGACGAATTGGGCTTTCACGTGGTCGATCAGCCAATTCATGTGCAAGACGTGCAGGCAACAATTCTGCACTGCCTCGGCATCGACCACGAACGCCTGACCTATGCCTATCAAGGCCTCGACTTCCGTCTCACGGGTGTCGAGGAGCATCACCCGGTTGAGGCGTTGCTCGCGTGATTTGCTCTGCGTACGTCTTACAGGTCAACAATGATCTCCCGTTGGACGCCGCGCATGTCCATCTCAAACTCGATCTCCTCCACCGGCGGACGAGTCAGGAACCAGTTGACGCCACGTCGAGCCGCTGCGGGGATTGCGGGCATGATGACGTCTGCAATGATGTCCCGTAGCGGATGCTGCGTGTAAACGTCGATTGTGGTCAGCGAGTCGTTGTCGCCGAGGCTCTCCAATCGTTCGCACATGATCTGTACGACGCGGGTCGCCTTTTCCCGCATCGCATCGGCGGATGTCTCACCCACTCGGACGATCGACTCACGCTGGAGACCTCCTTCACGTAACTCGCCTCCGCCCGCAATGACGAAGGTCGACCATGTCAGCTCGCTCGTGACGGTGTATGAGAAGCCGTAGAGCATGGTCTCGCGCGGCGGATTCACAACGGGGGAGACGTTGGTGCGGGCAACGGGGTTGACACCATCGACGAGTACCTGCCACTCCTCCAGAAGGGCCCGGTATTGTTGATTGAAGTCGCCGAAGCCGCCGAATGAATGCGGCATCGGGCAACGCAGTTCGACGCCGCACAGGGCGTGTCGCTCGTGGCCGAACTCCTCGAGATACTCGCGGACAGCGAGCAGCCCAGCGTGCCACGGTCGCGGGCTCGCTAACGTCACATGCACAATTTCATATCCCGGCTCCGCGACGACACCGCACGAATACGGTTCGATTCCCGGTAGGAATCGATATCCTCCAAGGGGATGAGGGGTCAATTCTGCAATCATGGCAAACGCTCTGGGACCAGTGGTTGAATGATTGAGGTGGCGACAAAAATCTTGCCACGCCTCTGGACAACGACTCTCTGATCTCACACTGTAGGAACTCGCCTTTGCTTCCGCTGCGCCGTGGGTGTCCGCCGACTCTCAACACAACATCGCTCCATGCAACTGCTCCTGACAAACGATGACGGCATCGACGCCCTTGGACTGGAAGCTCTCCTGGACGTTGCGGGAGACTATGGCTCGGTGACTGTCGTCGCACCGCAAGAGGAGCACTCGGGAGCGAGTCATCGAGTGACGGACCGCGCTGCGATCCGCGTCAGGACTGTGGACGATCGTCGATACGCCGTGGGAGGTACGCCGGTCGACTGTGCCCGGCTCGGTTTGCTCCATCTGGCTCGCGAGACGAACTGGGTTCTCTCCGGCATCAACGCGGGAGGCAATCTGGGCAGCGACATCTACATGTCTGGCACCGTCGCTGCTGCACGCGAGGCGTCACTGCTCGGCTTCCCGGCGATCGCCATCTCCCAGTACCGTCGCAGTTGGCAGGAACCGTTACGCGTGGACCGCATGCAGCGGTGGGCGAAACTCGTCCTGAATGAGTTGTTCGACCGTCCACTGGAGCCGGGGGAGTTCTGGAACGTCAACTTCCCGGACCCGGAAGATCCGACCCATGAGCCGGAGATGATTTTCAGTCCGGTCGGAACAGGGCATTTCGATCTCTCGTGCAAGGAGACGGAAGAGGGCTTCGTCTATCGTGGCAAGTATGTCGACCGTCATCGCGAGCCGGGCGGCGATGTCGACGTCTGCTTCTCAGGAAACATTGCGGTCAGCAAGATCAAATCCTGTTGAACCCTGGACGAGCATTGCCCGGTTCGTGCAGACCTCTCATAATATCTGGGCAGCCGAATCGTCAGAGTCGGTTCGCTCAGGACGAGCGACTGGAAATTGATCATCTCACCCGAGGAAGGAGTTCCCATGCCGATCTTTAGTGACAATGCTGAGTCAATCGGACGCACCCCGCTGGTGCGAATCAATCGTCTGACCGAAGGGTTGGATGTCAACCTGCTGGCCAAGATCGAAGGCCGCAATCCGGCGTACAGCGTCAAGTGCCGCATCGGCGCAGCGATGATCTGGGACGCTGAGAAGTCCGGCAAGCTCAAACCTGGGATGAAGGTCGTTGAGCCGACGAGTGGCAACACGGGCATCGCACTTGCATTTGTCTGTGCCGCGAAGGGGTATCCACTCGCACTCACGATGCCCGAGTCGATGTCAATCGAGCGACGGATGATGCTCAAGTCGTTCGGAGCCGAACTCATCCTGACACCGGCTGCCGAAGGCATGGGTGGGGCGATCAACCGGGCGACCGAGATGTCCGAACAGCCCGAGTACTACATGCCCCAGCAGTTCAATAATCCTGCCAATCCGGCCATTCACCAGAAGACGACCGGCCCCGAGATCTGGGAGGATACCGATGGCAAAGTCGATATCTTTGTCGCTGGTGTCGGCACGGGAGGCACCATCACGGGCGTCTCACGCTTCTGGGAACAGGACAAAGGCACGCCTCTGCACTCGGTCGCCGTCGAACCCGCTGGCAGTGCCGTCATCTCCGGCGGCGAGAAAGGCCCACACAAGATCCAGGGCATCGGTGCCGGGTTCATTCCCAACAACCTTGATGTGTCTATCGTCGATGAAACGGTCCTGGTGACCGACGACGAGGCGTTCGAGATGGCTCCGCGTATCGCCAAGGAAGAGGGCATTACCTGTGGAATCAGTTGTGGTGCCAACATGGCCGCAGCTTTGAAGGTCGCTGCCAAACCTGAAAACAAGGGTAAGACCATCGTGGTCGTTCTGCCCGACTCGGGTGAACGTTACCTGTCGACACCCTTATTCGATGCGATTCGTTGACGGACTGAACATGACTTTCTTTCGAGCAGGCGATGGATCGCCATTCTCAGATCCATCGTCTCTCGGATGTTTGGCCGTGAGGACCGTTTCATCTCCCATTAAGGTGTCCACCATGCTCGCTCCACTTCGTCTGTTGGCTGTTTGTCTCGCCGCGTTCTGTGTCACGTTGAGCCTGCAGGCTGACGATACTGACGCCGAAGCGAAGTCACCGCCCAAAACACATTCTGTCGAGCGCGGACCCTTCAAGGTTGAAGTGACCGTTGACGGTGTGTTTGAGGCAATCAAAACGCATGAGATCGCATTGCGTCCAGAAGTGTGGAGCACGCTCAAAGTCGAGAAGGCCGTTGCTGAAGGAACCGTGGTCGAGAAAGGGCAGCCCATTCTCTGGCTCGATGCGAAGAAACTTGAGGAAGAGATTCGTGACGCCAAGTTCAGTCGTGAGTTGGGTTACCTGGGGATCAAGCAGGCGGAAATCGCCCTGCAAACACTCGAGAAGTCTGCCCCACTCGATCTGGAAGACGCCCGTCGGACCCGCAAGACCGCAGCTGAAGATCTCGCCTACTTCCTCGAAACCGACGAGCCGCACAAACGCCGCAATGCCGAGGAGAGTCTCAAGAGCTCTGAGTACAGCCTGGAATACACACAGGAGGAACTCGACCAACTCGAACAGATGTACAAGGCGGACGATTTGACTGAGGAGACCGAGGAGATCATTCTCAAGCGGGCTCAACGAGCCGTCGAGCGGAGCAAGTTCTTTCTGGAGTCGGCTCGTCTCCGATATGAACGCTCCATGGAGGTTCTGTTGCCTCGTGAGAAGCAAGAGGTCGAGGAGTCAGCTGTTCGATCCGAACTCAACCTCACCAAGACCGAAGCATTGCTGCCAACGACACTCGAGTCCAAACATATTGAGTTGGAAAAACAGCTGCACTCCCATCGTCGACTCGAAGAACGACTCGAATTGTTGGAACAGGACCTTGAGTTGATGGTAATTGAAGCTCCGCACTCAGGCGTTGTCTACTACGGTCGGGCGGACCGCGGCAAGTGGTCGACCGCTTCCACCATTCGCAAGCAGCTCCGTCCGGGTGGCAGCCTCTCTGCCAACACAATCCTGATGACCATCGTGCCACGTGGTCCGTCGTTTGTCCGTGTTGATGTGCCAGAGAAGGAGTTTCGCTTCTTTACGGAAGGCATTCCGGCTAGCGTGAAGCCCGTCGCCTTCCCTGACACCAAGTATGCGGGTGAGTGCGAGTCGCTCAGCCCTGTCGCCGTCAAGGAGGGGACCTTTGATGGACGGGTTTCGTACGAACACGAAGAGGGGCAGCCACAACCCGTCGTCGGCATGACCTGCAAGGTTGTGTTGATCCCACATGCTGTCGACGACGCCATCGCGATCCCTTCCTCAGCCGTCTTCGAGGATGAATCCGCTGATGGACAATCGTACGTGTACCTCACAGGGGAAGACGAACCTCGCCAACAGTCCGTCGAGACTGGCGAGAAGCACGATGATCGCACGGAGATTCTCTCAGGACTCGACGAGGGCGACGTCATCCTTCTGGAGAAGCCCTGAGGCATGTCACTGGCTCTCTCTCTAGGCCCACCTCACGCCGGAGTGTTCCGTGGTTTTTCATTTCCCGACCATGTCAGCTGCTGTTCTGATCGCCACGTCCTTGTTCGCCGGACACACGGTCATACGAGCGGAGGAAGGCACAGCGGCAGTTGCCGTGCCGACGGTCAAGACTCCCGACCTGATTGAACTCCCGTCGGCCAAGACGTTCGACATGGCGATTGGGCGAGGCGTCGATTTTCTGCTTGCCGATCAGAACAAGGACGGCTCTTGGGGATCGGCCACACGCACCAAGGGACTCAATATCTACGCCCCGATCCCGGGTGCCCATCAGGCATTTCGCTGTGCGGCAACGGCGATGAGTATCATGGCCTTCTACGAGGTCGGCGGGGATCGAAAGGATGTGCGTGAGTCACTCGACCGGGCTGAGGCGTATCTCATGGAACATCTCCCAAAGGTCCGCCGCGCGACGGGAGATGCGATGTACAACGTCTGGACCCACTGTTACTCCATCCAGGCGCTCGTCCGCATGCGAGAGTATCAGCCGGACGACGAGGAGCGGCAGCAACAGATCGACAAATTGGTGCAGCAGCAGTTTGAGCGACTCGAAGCGTATGCCTCGATCGACGGCGGTTGGGGCTATTACGACTTCCGCTATCAGACCAAGCAGCCATCGAGTGCTTCGATCTCGTTCGTCAACGCCGCTGCTCTGGTCGCGCTGTATGAGGCGAAAGAGGCAGGTTACGACCCGCCTCAACCGATGGTCGACAAGGCGATCGCCGCGACTTTGCGTCAGCGTCTGCCCGACTTCAGTTATCTCTATGGCGAATACCTCAAATGGATGCCTCGGCGAGGGATCAACCGTCCTGGCGGCAGCTTGGGACGCTCGCAAGCCTGCAATCTGGCTCTCCGAATGTGGGGCGACAAAACAGTGACGGACGAAGTCATCACCAACTGGCTTAATCGCATCATCGTCCGCAACGGCTGGCTCGACATCGGTCGCAAACGACCCATCCCGCACGAAGCGTGGTTTCAGGTCGCCGGCTACTTCTACTACTTCGGCCACTACTATGCGGCCCGTTGTGTGCACGAACTCCCGGAAACACAGCAACCTCTCTACAAGGCTCATCTCGCAAAGCTCATGCTCGACCGTCAGGAGAAGGACGGCTCGTGGTGGGACTACCCCTTCTACGACTACCACCAGCCCTACGGCACCGCCTTCGCCCTGATGACCCTCACACGCTGCCGCTGAGGGATCATTGTCCGCCCACCTCATAGACGTGGAATGAATCATTGCTGTGGATCGGTTCGGCATCAATCGGGCCGAAGCGGCTGACGATCATGTAGTTGATGCCGGTCTCGTTGTGCAGACGTGCGAGGTCGGCCGTCGAGCATGTTCCGTCGTTGAACGACTCGCGGGCCCACTGATTGATGAACCGCAGTCGTCGTGCCCATTTAATGATGCCGACTGCGTCCTGAGGGCAGTCCTTGTAGTTCACATATTCCGCCCTGTGCGCGAACCACTTGACGGCCCAATTCTCATTCGCCGCATAGAGCAATGAGTCTGTCGGCGATTCATCTCGCAGCCATTCACAGACGGCAATCCAATCTGCCCTTTTTGCAGCAGACAGACGACTGGGGTTTTGGTCAGCCGTGGGCAATAACAGCAAGATGACGAATGCGGATGCGCAGAGAGTCCACATCATGTTTCTCCGTCCGGAAGTCAGCACCTCCTTGGATCTTGCCTCGAAGACTGCAGCGAGCACACTCACTGTCAGCAGTACCGGCACGAACAAGTCGGCCAATCGAAAGGGGTAAAACTTCAATAACCACACTCGCGTCGACGAGTACGGCAAGAGATTCAGGGGACGCGGTCCCCAACCAACGAGGGCACCCACCACAGCAATCACCACAGTCGCTGCCACGAAGCCGGCAAACAGGTCGCGGCTTCTCGTCCGTTGGGCACGCCACCATAGCAGGATCGTGAGGATCAGCATCAGTCCGTAATATCCATAGGACTCCACGGAGAACCGCGCTGGGTCCAGATGATGGGCCAGCCTCGTTCCAACCTGCAGCAGATCGGCTTCAATGGAGAGGACAGGATCGGTCCCGCTCAGAAGGCTCACCGCCGGCAAGAGCCCCGGAAGTGCGACCAGCAACATCAGGATGCCGCAGCCGATCAGCGATCTCCCGTTCTCCGACACAAACTGAGCAGACGTCGGGCGTGCAAACATCATCCAACCGACTGCCGATATCGCCCCGGCGACGACACACCACAACCCCACGATGGGATGAAAGCTGATCGACAGTCCCATCCAGAGGCCAGTCAATATCCAGCGCCGTTCGATCGCAGACGCCAATCCGGTAAAGGCGAATGCATAGGCGAAGACCTTGCTTTCCACCCCACCGACAAGCCACTCACCCGACAAGTTGCCCAGTGATTGCAGCAGCAAAAAGATCCACGCTGCCGCCAGAGGTTTCCAGCGGGGCTCGACCAGCCGCGAGAATAAGAGCGTCCAACCGCTCGCGAGGCATGTGAACGCCAGAACCCGTCCGACCCATGCAGTCTGTTCAAGCGAGAGCCACTGTGTCAGCACGCCGATCGTCTGATAGAACACCAGATGCGGATTCGATGATTCGAGGAACAGATCCCCCGCGCACCACTCCGGCTGCCAATACTGCTTAGCCTTGCAAAGGTAGTGGGGTTCGTTGACCGAGGGCACTGGTCGCCGCACGGCTGACGAAGCAAGGAAGCTGAGAAACACGGCCAGCACAACGGGCCAGAGTGAGGACCAGCTTCGGTGGAAATGCGCCGACCGGTCGACTCGGGAAGAGTCGGCTGATGAGGGAGGAGCATCGTCCGGCGAGGACGTCATCACTTACGCTTGCTCGACTTTTTGGCGGGCTTTTTCTTCGACGCAGGAGCCTTCACCGTTTTTTTCGCCACCACTTTCTTTCCAGCAGCCTTTTGGGGGGCTTTCTTCCCGGCCACCTTGGGAGCCGTCGCCGAGGCGGACTTCTTTGCAGCGACTTTCTTTTTCGCAGTGCCAGCATCTGACCGCCGAGCACCGGTCTTCTTGTCACCGAAGACGTTGTCCCAGTTGCTCCAGAACTCAGGGGTCGCACCAGTGCGAACAATTGGGCCGCTCATCCTTTACCACTCCTCAAAACTTTGTTTGACGTAGACTTGCTGTTGAGATGTCTCATCTAATGGCCCCGCGTTGCCAAAGTCAAGTGTGCTCGGGCTTGAGTGGTTGTGATTGATCCACTCAACTACGATGAGACTCCTCGCTCGCGGCCAAAGGCCCTTGACGTCCCCAACTCCATCCTGCCGATCTCACCCCACTCGCTTTCCTATGGATTTTTCCAATCACGACCCGGAATCCCGTTTTCACGATGCTTGGCGATCCATCTCGATTGCCCGTCCGGTCTCGTACTCACTCTTCACGTTTGGCGAATCGGAACTGCCGTACTATCTCATCGTGGATGCAGAGCAACCCCGCGAGCCAGTCAGTCTGACAAACGGAGAGGTGAAGATCACCCGGCCCATGATCGTCACGCCCGGCAACGCCCGACCAGAACTGCAAGGTTTTTTTGAGGACCATGAGTTCGATGATGTCGTCGAATTCATGCTTCAGCGGACGGCGGCATTCTCGCATCTGAAGTTCGACAATCATCACGGTCCTGCTCAAATCGTGAGTGACAGCGTCGATGAGGTTGTTGCACGGTTGAACGATCAGCTGGACGCTGAGGAGGAGGACCGTGTGGCCATCCTCACCGCTCCACACGGTCTTGGCGGCCTGGCCCTGCTCCGCTACGCCACCGAACGTGTGTGGCAATCCGCCCCTGACAATATCCAGGAACTCCGCGAACGCGGGTTTCTGCCGGGAGAGTGAGTGACAGACAAGAGAACGATCCATCAAAGAAGCCCGGTTGAGAACAACCGGGCTTCGAGTCTTTTGATCAGGCGAGAACGTCACGCAGTGGCGAGGCGTTGCTCTTTCTCCTTGCGGCGGCGTTCGACAACTTCTTCCTGAATGTTGCGTGGCACTTGCTTGTACTTTGCAAATTCCATGCTGAAGCCGCCCTTGCCCTGTGTCATGCTGCGGAGTTCATTGGCGTAGTCGAACATGCTCGCCAGCGGCACCTCCGCAAGGATGTAGGCCGTGCCTTCTCGGTTCTCGGTATTAACGATCATGCCTCGCTTGCTGGAGATGTGACCGGTCACAGGACCTTGATACTCGTCCGGCACCTCAACGTCGAGAAGCATGATGGGCTCCAGGAGTGCGGGTGACGCATTCTTCAGGGCGTCACGCATCGTTTGCCAACCACAGGTCTCGAAGGCCTTTTCGGATGAGTCAACGTCGTGGTACGAGCCATCAGTCAACTCGGCTCCGACATGGACCACTTCACACTCGCACAATGGACCCTTCACCAACGCACGCTGGAAGCCCTTGTTGACGGCAGGGATGTACTGCTGCGGAATACGGCCCTGAGAAATGCTGTCGACGAATTGGTAGTCGGTACTGAGAGCGTTGCCCTCTTCATCGACCGCACCCTCTTCGAGCACAAACATTCTACCGACGACATGAGCGTATTGCCCCGACCCACCGGTCTGCTTCTTGTGCTTATGGTTGAATTCGACCGGTTTGGTCGGACATTCCTTGTAGGCGACCTTCGGCTCACCGATCATCACCTCACAGCGGTACTCACGCTTGATGCGTTCGATGTACACCTCAAGGTGCAACTGACCCATGCCGGCAATGATGGTCTCGCCGGTTTCCTCGTCGGTCGACACCTGGAATGTGGGGTCCTCACGACGGAAGCGTTCGAGGGCCTTGCCTAAACGATCCGCACCGTCTCTTGCGAGCGGTTCGACCGACAGGCGGATGACGGGCTCGGGCACGAAGATACTCTCCAGTGAGTACTCGAGGTTGCCACCGCAGAACGTGTCGCCGGACGCACAGTCCACGCCAACGACTGCCAGAATGTCGCCCGCTTCTGCGACGTCAATATCTTCACGATCGTTCGCGTGCATCTTGAGCAGACGCCCAAAGCGGATCTTCTTCCCGGTCCGGGTGCAGGTGTACGACTCGCCTTTGACGATTCTTCCCTGATAGATGCGGCAGTAGGTCAATTGCCCGAACTGCTCGACAACCGTCTTGAAGGCCATGGCGACCAGCGGATCTTCGGGGTCATCGGAGAGAGTCGCCCGGACGACTTCGCCTTCCGTCAACTCGCCCGCTCGTTTGGCGGCTTCGGTCTGCCGCACGTCGATGGCTTGCATCTCACGCTCGGCGGGTGAGGGCAGGTAGCGAACGACAGCGTCCAGCAAGGGCTGCACACCTTTGTTTTTGAAGGCCGACCCACACATGACCGGGACGATCTCGTGGGCGAGCGTTGCTTCCCGAACTAGTGCGTGGAGGTCCTCAAGAGGGAACTCTTCCTCTTCCAGCAGAGCTGTCATGAGGTCATCGCTATACATCGACAGAGCTTCCAGCATCTCCGCACGAGCCGCCTCTGCAGCGTCCTGATACTCAGCGGGGATGTCGACCTGCTTGACGGTCTCCCCCTGATCACCCTCGAAGGCAAACGCTTTCATCGCCAGCAGATCAATCATGCCGACGAAATCATCACCGCCGCCCATGGGGAGTTGCAGCGGGACAGGGGTGACATGGAGTTTGTCCGCCATCTGTTTGCAAACGCTGGTGAAGTTGGCACCCGTGCGGTCCATCTTGTTGACGAACGCAATGCGGGGCACCTTGTACCGTTTCATCTGCCGGTCGACAGTGAGTGACTGTGACTGCACCCCACCGACGGAGCACAGGACAAGCACAGCTCCATCCAGCACTCGCAGGCTGCGTTCAACCTCGACGGTGAAGTCGACGTGTCCTGGTGTGTCGATCACGTTGACGGTATGACCGTCCCACTGCACCTGTGTCGCAGCCGAGGCGATTGTGATGCCGCGCTCTTTCTCCAGATCCATGAAGTCCATGGTCGCACCGTCACCGTCCCCCTTGACCTCATTCACTTTGTGAATCCGGCCCGAGTAATAGAGGATCCGCTCGGTGAGGGTCGTCTTGCCCGAGTCGATATGAGCGGAGATGCCGATGTTGCGGAGTTTCTGAAGTTTCATGATCGTGAAGTGGTGAGAAGGAGTTGTGATCTCGTCGGTCGGAACCGTGTGAGAGGCAGGAAGACCGACAGTTGGTATACGAACCGTCTGCTGAGGGTCGGAGGTCGTGGTCTCGGGGAGAGCATCTCCCCGGCGACGGGTGATTCGAGAGCTTTGGGGTATCAGCCGCATTCACAGCGACGAGAGGAGAGAGAGACCTATCGCCGGTGGTTCGGCATATCCTGGTCAGTCATAGAACAGTCCTCATCGTCGGTCGTGCGAGGCAGGCTCGCGAAGCTGTGGTGAATGGAAAGTAAGCGAGTTGCCTACACACCCTCCCTTGCAATCACGCGGGAATACAAGGGATGATGATCTTATCGCCAGTGGTCAGTTGAGGAAAGAGCGATTATGCAAGATTCCTCCGGATTTAATAGTCGGTGGCAACTTCTTGCTGGTTGTCAATGAAACCAATGGGGAATCCCACCAATTGAGGATTTTCGATGAGAGATCTAAACGTCGTGTTACTGACTGTATTCGTGCTGACAGTTTCTGTGGCTGCCGACGATGTGAAGACGGGCAAGATGCTGAGGGTTGCCTCGGTGCAAATGAAGTCTAGCCGAGACCTTGCGGCGAATTTGGAGAAAGTCGATCAACATCTTCAAACGTGTGCCGATCGAGGTGTTCGGTTGGCCGTGTTCCCTGAATGTGCGATCACCGGCTACTTCGACGATGTGGCCCGTAAGACAGCATCCGCCGAACTTGACGCCGCCGAGCGGCAAGTGGCTGAGTTTTGCCGAGAACTTGAAATTGCCGCCGTGATCGGCACGCCGTATCGCGAGGACGACAAGCTCTACAACTCGGCTCTTGTCATTACGTCCGAAGGAACGATCCTCGAACGGTATCACAAAGTCCAACTGGCCGAGGATTGGCCGGACGAGGGAGACCACCTGTCCGTTTTCGAAATCGACGGCGTCCCCTGCTCAATTATCATCTGTCATGATGAGCGCTATCCCGAACTTGTGCGACTGCCGGTCCTCGCCGGAGCACGAGTCATCCTGTACCTCTCACACGAGTCGGGACTGAAAGCTGAACATAAGATCGCCCCTTACCGAGCCCAGATTCAAGCCCGAGCGGTCGAGAATGGCGTCTTCGTGGTGCATGCGAACGCGCCGGCCAACGAGGATCTCACCGGCTCCCATGGACACAGCCGCATCATCGGACCGGACGGCAACCTCATTGGACCGGAGGCATCAATCTTCGGTGAAGACATTCTGACAGCGACGCTCGACGTTGCGGAGGCTGGTGCCGGCAACGCCCGTCGCAGCCTGTCACGCGGTCCACTTCGGGACTGGTGGCAACAGGGCATCGACCGCGTCCGCATCATCCGCGAACCGGTCGATGCGGAGTCTACACGTTAGCTGCATGAGTGGGCTGTCGACTTCGCGGATGCAGACCCTTTCCGGCGACGTAGTAGGTGATCAGTGCGTCCATGCCGTGCGTCATCACCAGAATAAAGCCAGCTGCAATGATCGCACCGATTTCACCGGTGTTTAAGTAGTCGACGACTAACACGATGGAGATTGCCCAAGCCATGAAGAATCCGATCATCTCCACGACAGCGATTGTGTAGTGCTTCAGGACAAGATCACCCCAAGAAGGAAAGATCAGACTTCGCAGTGCGACGTCTTTGGGCTTCCAGTAACTCGTGCCGCAGTCATCGCAGTCGTAGACTCCCTTCGCGACCGGCTGATAGCAGTCGCTGCACAAGTTCTCGAGCGATTGTGTGACCTCAGGATCGAAACCGAGCTCCCGGTATTTCGCCAGTGCTTCCTCAAAGACAACGGGCATCGTCTTCCGATCGAGTTTGGGGAAGCCGGTAAACTTGAGCTTCTTCCCATCGCGGAGTTTGAGTTGCAAGACTCCTGTCCACGAGCCCTTGAACTTCTCGATCTGACTGTAGTAGATGACCCAGAAGGTCTGCTTAGGCTTGCCCTTGCCATTCGTGCGGAGCATGAGCAATCGCACATTTGTGAGCACGAACACCGTCTGATTGATGGACTGTGCCCAGATACCCATGAAGTATTGTTCTGCAAAGGAATGTTGAATCCCTTTGGCGATGTAAAGCACCTCCTCCCCCTGATGCAGCATGGCCTTCAGAGACGGCTCCACCTGTGCGATAATTTTCGCCTTCTTTTTGATGCCGCCTTTGGCTCCCCAGCCTTCGAGCTTTGGGAACATGGTCGACAATCGATAGGGGATCTCAGGATCAAGCGAGACGCCGATCTCATTCAACCGGGCCAATGCCTGGTCATCTTCACTTGGATCATCGAGGAAGTCGGTGCTCATGAGATTGCCCAGTCTCTGAAAAGTGTGTCGGGATTACACGGCGTCCAATGCCTGTTTGAGGTCGGCGATAATATCGTCTTTGTCCTCAGTGCCGATCGACAGACGAACGAAGTCGGGGGTCACGCCGGTTGACTGTTGCTCCTCGTTTGTGAGTTGCTGATGCGTCGTGCTGGCTGGATGAATAATCAGCGACTTGCTGTCGCCCACGTTGGCGAGGTGCGAGAACAGTTTGACATTGTTGATCAGCTTGATGCCATTTGCCTGCTGCTCCTCAGGACTGCCGCCTGCAATGCCGAACCCGAAGACGGCCCCTTGCCCATTCGGCATGTACTTCTGCCCCAACGTGTACGACGGATGCGACTCCAGGCCGGTGTAGTTCACCCATGAGACCTTTTCGTGTCCGTCGAGGAATTTTGCAACGGCGAGCGCGTTCTCACAGTGCCGTTCCATGCGGAGGTGAAGTGTTTCCAGCCCCTGCAGGAACAGGAACGCATTGAAGGGACTCATGGCGGGTCCGAGGTCACGCAGGAGTTGAGTGCGGATTTTGAGAATGTACGCGAGGTTCATGGGACCAAACGTCTCGAAGAACTTCATCCCGTGATACGACGGGTCCGGCTCGGTCAATTCGGGGAACTTGCCGTTGTCCCAAGGGAAGTCTCCCTTCTCGACGATGACTCCACCAATCGAGGTGCCATGTCCGCCGATGAACTTGGTGCATGATTCCACCACGATGTCCGCTCCAAAGTTGAACGGACGACAAAGAATTGGTGACGAGAGGGTATTGTCGACGATCAGAGGAATGCCCGCCTCATGAGCGATGTCAGCGATCGCTTCAAAATCGGGGATGTCACATCGTGGGTTGCCAATCGACTCGACGTACAGACACCGCGTGTTGTCATCGATGGCCTTCTTGAAGTTCTCCGGGTCCGACGGCTCGACGAACCGACCCTCGATCCCCATCTTGGGGAAGGTGTAATGGAACAGGTTATACGTGCCGCCATACAGGCTCGACGCCGAGACGATGTTGTGACCGGCTTGTGCGATGTTCAGGATCGCGAGTGTCTCCGCCGCCTGACCGGACGCGACGGCGAGAGCCCCGCTGCCCCCTTCGAGCAACGCGAGCCGCTTCTCCAGTACGTCACACGTCGGATTCATGATCCGACTGTAAATGTTCCCAAACTCCTGCAGTCCGAACAGCCGCCCCGCATGATCCGTGTCGTTAAAAGTGTAAGATGTCGTCTGATAAATCGGCACGGCCCGCGCATTAGTCGCCGAGTCCGGCTCCTGTCCGCCATGCAAACAAAGGGTCGCGAGATTCAGGGCCTGTTCGTCCATCGGTGCGTGCTCCAGAGTGTTGTTTCAAGGGGGGCCTGCTTCGCATCGTACCCCTGACGAATCGTGATCGCAATCGGTCCAGACAGTCAAATATCAGTGGTGTTCCTTCCGGGATTCGATCAGTATGGCTGGAGAGTCACAGACAGAATTCCCACGGGCGACCGTCATGCTCTCGCTCTTATTCTCCCCTCAGCTGCCTTCCGCTGATTTCTTGCCCGCGGTATGGCACGAAGAGTTCTCGGTCGAAAGATTGCTTGGCTGGATTCATCTTGACCTCGGTGACCGCACGATCTCGCGTCTTGCTACAGCAATTGTCTTGACGATCCTACTGTGGATATTGCATTTGTCTGTCAACTTGATAGTCGGGCTTCGTCAGAAGCAGGAAGCCAATGGTACATGGCGTCGACTTTTCTTCGTGGCAGCAATCGTTGCTGGAATGCAGACGTTACCAGTCACGCTCGTATTTATACTCACAGCCGTTGAGTTTTCCGGGATCAATGAGCGATCTCTCTCAGTCACCTTGCCGATCGTATGGTTCTTGAATTTCCTTTGCTTGATTTCGGTGATGCGACCGCCCTTCGAGTTCATTCGCACGTCGAAGGCGCTACCCATTGTCGAAGATGTCTCGTTTCTCGACCGTGTCCGAGAGATTGCTGTGAGTATGCAACTGCCCACGCCACCGGTTCGCATCTGGCGAACGGGCGGCAGCGAGTTGCAGGTGATGGCGGCTGTGGGAGGACTGCCGGCCCCTTCGCTCGTGGTGTTTGATGGAATGATGCACCGTCTCAACACTGACGAACAAGACGCGATCATCGGGCACGAACTGGCTCACCTCGTCAATCACTCGTTGTGGTTCCTGATCAGCCCTTTCCCGTTCGCCGCAATGGTTGCCATCGTAGCTGCGACCCTTATCACGCCGACCTTTGCCTTGATGACTGGCTACACCAGCTATCTGCTCGTGCAACGGCCAATCAGCCGTTACTTCGAGTACGATTGTGATCGCCGCGCTGCAGATGTGTTGGGATACCGGGCGATGTCACGTGCACTCGCCAAGTTGCATGCGGCTCACTTTGTCAAGAATCAGGGACTGCTGTCGTACATTGCCTACGCGACGGCCACCCATCCATCTCGTGTCGAACGAATGGCGGCACTCTCTCGTCATGCTCCAGCCGACGACGCACCCAATGTCGATTGGAGTACTCGTGATGTCGCGCGACGACGATTTGCAGCCATGCTTGCCTACGCGATTGGATTGGGTCTCGCGGTTGTCGCCTTCGTCTGGAAGTGCAGACTCCTGAATGCGTCGGTTCCTGTCTTCGTCATGACACTCGTCGCTGCCATACCGCTTTCAGCCATGCTGATCGCCCAATGGCGATCATCGCGACGGCATCGCAAGCGGTTTGTGAGAAGCGTCTGGAGGCCCGTCAAGCAGGCATTTCTCGTCATGTGCCTGGCGTTCGCTGGCTTTCGCGCCTTGGAGTCTCAACTGGAACGAGGCCCTGTCGAATCCGAAGCTTCGCGCCCACCCCTGTGGCTCACATTACTTGAAGTGTCATGTGTGTTGATGACATTGGCAGCGATCCTCTTCATGTGTTTTCACGCATTTCGGATTGTCTTGAGTCGCAGGCTGGGGCTCGCCCAGAAATGTGGCCGCATATTGCAGGACCACGAGTTCGACAAGATCATCGAACTTGCAAAGCAGTATCCCAAGCCATTTACGAAGGATGTGAATCTTCGACATACGCTGGCGCTCGCTCGAGCGCTAAGCGGTGACCGAGCCACAGCTGTTGGTGAGCTGTTTCAGATCATTCACGATGAGCCACGCATGCATGAGTCGGCGATCCTGTTGTGCATGCTCGCTCTCGATGACGGACATCCCGACCGGGCGCTTCCTCTGTGCAAACAACTCGCCTCTGCACTGCCTCACGACCCGGACCCGCACATCCTCAAAGCCTCCGCACTGCGGATGCTACGTCGGTTTGATGAAGCGGAAGCGACTGTGCGTGCAGCACTCGAAGTCGACCCCGAAGCCGGTTATGCCTACGCTGTTCAAGCCGCGATCGAGTGGGAGCGCGGCAATCTTGAAGCGGGAGAAGCCGCCTTTTGGCAATCCGAGGAGTACGTTCCTGGTGCCGCGCATCCGCAATACCTGCGTGCTGAGCAAGCCGTCCGTTCGAGCGACGTCGAGCATGCCAGGGGCGAAGTGCGAAAGGCCGTCGCCGCCAGCAATGCAAATCCATTTGCCCTCCTCCAGAAGCGCGTGCGACGTCTCGCAGAACAGGTCGGACTCGACACCACTGAAGACGAGTAGCCCCAACTCCGCCCGTCTCCGTGCCTCCGTCGTAAAACACCACTCACGGCTTCACTTTGGCACCTGTTTCATCTGCCCAGGTCAACCACTTGTCGGACAGACGTTTGACGAGGTCAGGGTGTTCACTCGCGAGGTCGTGCATTTCGGTGCGGTCGTGGGGGAGGTCGTAGAGTTCCCACTCATTCACGGTCTTGTCCCAACAGAGTTTCCAATCGCGTTCGCGGATGGCGCGGTTGCCGCTCCATTCCCAGTAGAGCGTGTCGTGCCCGTCGCGTGTGCTTCCTTCAAAAAGCGGTCGCAGCGTGAGACCCTCGACCGGCAGGATGTCATGACCATTATGCGTCGCTGGGTATTCCGCTCCTGCGAGGTCTGCACAGGTCGGCAACAGGTCGATGATGTGCCCCACTTCATTGGTCATCGAGTTCGCTTCGACGACATCCGGCCAGCGGACGATGAACGGCGTTGAGATGCCTCCCTCGTGGACCCATTGCTTCCAGCGACGGAACGGCGTGTTCTGAGCGTACGCCCAACCGGGTCCGCAGGCTGTGTAGAAATCTTCGACGCCGGGAGTGCGCGAATAGTCGAACCCACCCGGCTTCTCGGCACAGCCTCCGTTGTCGGAAAGGAACATCACGACTGTGTTGTTCGCGATCTCGTGTTCGTCCAGCTTGTCGAGGATGCGTCCGATGCCCTGATCCATGCGGTCGATCATCGCTGCGTAAACAGCCATCAGTTCCGCGAAGTACGCTTGATTGTCGATGTCCTCCCACGCGGTCACTCCACTGTCGGGAGGCGGAAGTTCCCATGTGGAATCGATCAAACCCATCGCGAGCTGTCGTTCGTGACGCCGTCGTCGCAGTTCATGCCAGCCGATGTCGTACTTGCCGCGATAGCGGGCAATGTCTTCCTCTAATGCATGCAGCGGATAGTGCGGGGCCGTGTAACAGACATGCAGAAAGAATGGCTGCTCTCGCTCGATCGCTCCCTCGATCGTCTCGCAGGCATCGTCGGTAAAGGCATCGGTCGTGTAGAAGCCATCGGGAAACTCGGTGATGCGAACATCATCTTCGCCAAACCAGCGGACTCGTCCTCCCTTGAATTCTGGATCAGGTCGGGACGGATTGTGAAAGTTACAGCAGCCATCGAGCAAGCCGTAGTAGTGGTCAAACCCACGGTCGCTCGGACGCGTGGGAGCCTCGCTCCCCAAGTGCCACTTGCCACTGAGGGCACTGTGATATCCGGTCGACGTCAGCACTTCCGGGATCGTGACCATATCCGTCTGCAACAGAGGCTTCGACCGCCTCGGGTACAACCCGGTGATGAGCGAAGCCCGCGTCGTCGTGCACTTGGCGTTGTTGTAGAACTGTGTGAACCGCATTCCCTCAGTGGCCAACCGATCAATGTTCGGTGTGCGAATCTCGCCGCCGTAACACCCGATGTCCGACCAGCCCATGTCGTCACACATGATGAGCACAATGTTGGGCCGCTCAGCTGCGCCAACGTTCAGGCATCCCAACACAACAACAAGGACCGACCAGACAGGACGACTAGACATCGCGCATCTCCAAGTATTGTGATCACACATCCCAGCTTAGCGAAGCATCGCAGATGCGTCACCGCCCCCAGCGTCGACGAAGCGTTCCTCAGCATGATAGGCTGAGCACGCGTCAACCTCAGACTGGAGTGATTGCCATGTGGAACCAGAGTCGTCTCATGCGAGGATGCGGACTTTTTGTCGGAGTATTCTGTCTGGCGATCTGTTCGCAGGCATGGAGTCAGGACCAAAAACGTGCGGCCCCAGCCAAACCGGCCGCTCCTGTGCCCGATTCCGAACGACTCATCTACAAAACTGTCGGAGACGTCGAGCTGCCCCTGTACGTCATCAAGCCGGACGACTGGCAGGCGAGTGACTCTCGACCAGCGATTGTCTTTTTCTTCGGCGGCGGCTGGCGAGGCGGACATCCGACTCAGTTTGCACCCCAAGCGAGGTACTTGGCCTCACGAGGCATGGTTGCGGTTTGTGTTGAGTACCGTGTGGACTCGCGGCATGAGGTCAAGATGGCTGACTGTGTGAGCGATGCCAAGTCGGCCATCCGCTGGGTCCGAGGGCATGCAAGGGAGTTGGGTGTCGATCCAGATCGGATTGTTTCATCCGGCGGATCAGCAGGCGGTCATCTGGCCGCTGCGGTTGGGCTGCTCGATGACTTTGATGACCCGCAAGACGACCTCACTGTCAGCTGTCGACCGTCGGCAATGGTGCTGTTCAATGCGACGCTCGACCTCACGCACGAAGGATACAAGATTAGTCCGGATAGCGAACGCTATCAGACCCGGCTCAAACAGATGGACGGCAAAGCAGTTGAGCATTCACCGGGGAAACATGTGAGGGCTGGTCTGCCTCCGTGCCTGATCCTGCACGGCAAGGATGACAAACTCGTACCCTATCGTCAGGCGACCGACTTTCGTGATGCAATGATGAATGTTGGCAATCGATGCGAAGTGGTTGGCTACGAAGGATATGGGCACGGCTTCTTCAACTTCCACAAAGACGACAAGATGCCGTACTACGACACTCTGAAGCGGACGGATGAGTTCCTCGCTGATTTGGGATATTTGGAAGGGGCACCGACGATCGAAGTCCCCGAGTGAATGACGTGGGGTCACCTTTCGAGAGTCACGTCTCGACCGGTTGATTGAGCAAAGGAACTGTCTGTGGCATTCAGCTTGTCGAAAGTCGTTCCCTGGGGTCGCTCGCTGGCTCAGTATCGAGGCATGTTCTCACTTACGGACGCGGACCTCGACCGGCGAATTCTCGGCTGTGCTGACGGACCTGCGAGCTTTAATGCTGAAATGATGGCGATGGACAAGCGGGTTACATCGTTCGACCCGTTGTATCAGTTTTCCATCAGCGAGATCCGTCAACGAATCGACGAGACAGCGGATGAGATCATCCGGCAGACGCGACTCCATAGTCACACATTCTGCTGGTCGGATGAGATCCCGACTCCCGAGGCCCTCGCCGAGAATCGACTGGCGTCCATGAACCGGTTCCTCGACGACCTGGACCTCGGACGAAGCGAAGGACGGTATGTCGTCGCTGAGTTGCCGTCGCTGCCGGTCGAGGATGGCTCTTATAATCTGGCCGTCAGTTCGCACCTGTTATTTCACTACAGCGAACATCTCTCGGAGCAGTTCCATCTCGACTCGGTTCGCGAGTTGACCCGTGTGGCGAGCGAGGTGCGTATCTTTCCCCTCCTTGAATTGGGAGGCCAACTCTCACGACATCTGGACGCCGCCATCGCAATGCTGGCATCGTTGGGTAAATCGGCCACTGTTGAAACGGTCGATTACGAGTTCCGACGCGACGCAGATGCTGCGGGTTCGGTGATACCACTTCAGCCCCCCTCCCTGACAATCAGTGACACTTCACGCACATGGAAATGTCCAGCGTTGGGGCAACGCCATGTTGCCCCAACGCTGGACGTGAGTCTCGACTCGAATTGTCAACGCTCACGATTCGCCTGTGTGAGCGAGTGAGGTACGACTTCCTTACGGAAGCGTGACAGTCAGCAGGTTCATGATGCCGTCGTTGTCGGTGATCACGACTGCATGGGTGTCGTTGAGCTGATCGAGTTGCACGACGTTCTGCAGTTCGCCGATCGTCTCATAAGGCAGACCGGCTGTGCCGCCGCCTTCGACCCGTTCGTTGATGCCCTCCTGGGAGGCGAGCGTGGCTGTGTCGATCTTCATGACGCCACGGGCACTATTGGCGAGCAACAGATAGTCCTTGCCGTCTTTCTGATAGGCAATCATGTCGAGAGGCTTATTTCGGTTGCCGAGTTCCGCCACGGTTGTACCGACGACTTTTTCACCGGCATTGACTTCCTCGATGGGGAACCTCACCAGCGGCGTGCAGACAAAGCCGGCGAGTACATTCGGCTTGCCGTCAATCACGAACGGCACGAATGTGCGAATGGCTGCGTAATCCTCCGACCGGCCATGAGCTCCGTGGTAAATCTCCAGACTGGCCCCCGTGTTGATATCCGAAAACGGGAACGGCAGCGTGCGGACATTCGACGGTGAGTCACCACTTGCTAATCCCGAGACGAGAACCTGTCCATCGACAAACGCCAGATCAGTGATGGCATCCGGTCGAAGGTTGCGCTTGCGACGACCGACCTGCACTTCTTCGTCCTTGGGGGCATTGGGAAGCACGGCCTTGGAAAACGGGACATTCTTCAGCGACACTTGAGTGATCCTGCCATCAGGGGAAATCTTCACCAGTCCCGGCTGCGGTCTTCGATCCTCAATGGTCAGCGAGAGATAAAGGTTGCCGCTCACCGGGTTCACTGCCAGATCGTTGATTGTCAGCCTCTTGGGTGACACACCAACTTGTCCGGCGATCTTCTCTGCGACATCGTTCACGTTGATATCCACCTCGACCGGGTTCCCCGACTTGTCATCGGTGCCGATGGCAAAGATCGCGGCCCCTTGCGTGTCGCCGACGAGCAGAATGCCGTCAGGGGCAAATGCCAAAGGGCCCGCCGACATGATGTCAGGGTCGCCCGCCTCCAGCCCATACACGTCCGCACTCATACCTGTGCGTGCTGCCAGCAACAGGGCCGCACATGCCAAACCAGCAAGCAGCGTGTGAGTTCTCATGACTGCTCCTTCGAGAATAGGGAAGCCGCAAACGACAGGCGACACACGTCGTCCTCTGCCTGTGGATTCTACCCTGCAGCCGATAGAGAATCCATCTTCGCCCGAGATTACTCGTCAGCCGTCGGCTCGCAGTACGAGAGAGCCAGCAGCGCGTACGCCGTCACGAGATTCGGGTCGCCCTCGTACCAGCGGTCGGTGGGGTTGAGCCAGCTGCCGTTGTCCTGCTGGAGGGTTGCGAGATGCGTCGTGAGTTCCTTGCGCCAGTCGTGCCTCGTGCCGTTGGCTTCCTCGAACTCGTCGACCTCCAGCACTGAGAGCGTTTTTGCGAACGTGTGGTAGTAGTAGAACAGCCCCTGCTGCCCGATGCCCGGGTTTTCATCGAGGGTGTAAAAGCGTTTGATCCATTCGGTTGCCGCCTGGACACGCTGATCGTCTTTGGAGACACCGGCGTAGATCATGCTTTTGAGGCCGGCGTAGGTCATGCTGGCGTAAGAGCGGAGACCGCCGTTGGGGGTGAGCCCCGCCTTCGTCTCGCCCCCTGCGGCGGGGGTGTAGTAGAAGCCGCCGTCTTCGATCTTGCCGGCGTGGGGTGTCGTGTTGTGTTCGGTTTCGAGATTCTGGGCACGTGAAACGAACACCAGTGCTTTCTGAACAGCCGGGTCGTCTTTGGTCAATCCGGCGGCGATGAATGCATCGAGCATAAACTGCGTGTTCGACATATCAGGCCGTTCGTGACTGCCGTAGCCCGCGCCGCCATAGGCGGTGTCTGACTGGTCGATGCCTTCTGACTCATCCCACTGGAGCCCCTTCAGAAAAGCGACTGCCTTCACAGTAATGGGGTCGTACTGCCCATTAGTGTTGGCCGCTTGAAATGCGAGCAATGCGATCGAGGTCTCGTAATTGCGATGTTGGCTGTTCTGGTGATAGATGCCGCCGTCTTTTTGCACAAACGTCTGCAGATGAGCGAGTGCTTTGGCGACGGACGGCTCTTCGATGGAGAGGCCCGACTTCAGCAATGCTGTTGTTGCCAGTGCCGTGATGCCGACGGCGTCGGGAGCCGTCCAACTCCCATCGTCGGCCTGAGTGGTTTTGAGGAAGTTAATGCCCTGAGTCTGTGACGATCGTAAAACTGAGGCATCTGGACCAGTGGCGAAGGACGTCACTGGTATCCCCAGCAGAGCAAAGGCGATCAACAGGCGGAGCGTCATGTGAGGATTCCGTTGTCTAACGAGTTTGAAGTGCCAACTCTTTCACTTCGATCCTACGTACGGCCAGTCGACGATGGCAAGTCGGAATAGGCGATAGAACCAACCAAGTCACGGGATCGATTAGGCAATCCACGAAAAGGTGTCCGCCTCAGTCGCTCATTGAGGGCAGATTGTCAGTGTCCGACACGAGAATCTTCCGACATGATTCATCCTGAGTGATAGATTTCCGGCGGGGACAACTCCCCCGGTTTTCGATCGACACGGCTGCTCGCACATCCTTCGCAACCTTCCCTGAAAGGATCGTTGGAGCACACTGCTCGACTCGAATTGCATGCTTCGGGCCACAGAGTACCAGTCCACCTCTCTGTCGCTCGTCACAGCGGGCAACCATTGCCGAGACCTGTCCCCTCACCCTTGGGAACTTTCTGATGAACGATGCGACATTCACCCGCCTGCTGCAGCCGCTTCTGGGAGTGGCGATGGCGTGTGGCCCCTCCCTGGGGTTGCTCGCCGGTGATGTGCAGCAGGTCGGATGTAACTGCCAGAATGGCGGCGGCGGTGCCCAGTACATCGACTCCGCCCCCATGCATGAATACGAATCGACCGGGCCGATCATTTCAGGTGATGTCGGCCCCTCGTATGACTCCGGTTGTGGAGATGACTCCGGCTATGGAGGCATGTCCACGACACCGCCGGGGACACTCGGGCAGACGTACTACCTTTCGTCTCGTCCAGTGCCGGCTGACAAGCATCCGCGCGTGGGGATGATCGACGTGCGAGCCACCTCGGCTTCGTTCGTCATCGTTCGCTGGACGAACGATTTCCGGATGGAAGAGACATTGAAGGGCTATCAGGACGACAACGATCCGTCCATCTGGCACTTTGAGTCGAAGCCACTCTTGCCGGGCCTCAAACAGATCCACCGTGTGGAAATCTACAATGGCGGACCGGGCAGTGCTCCGACCGATGTTCGCTACGTGCGACTCATCATGGGCCGCGTTGTCAACTTGACGATTTGACCGCCACCTGATTCGGTCTGATCAGAGAAAGCCTGCAGGCTCAAGCCCGCGGGCTTTTCTCATGTGGGTGATGAATCGATTCACGTCATCCCCGCGAAGGCGGGGATCTAGACCTTGAACCAGCGTAGATCCATTGGCGGTGATTCGTGTGGCCGGAATTCTTCT
>JAJDEJ010000121.1 GCA_029259815.1 Planctomycetaceae bacterium
TGCGTATCCTGCGGTTCACGTGAAAACCTCCCTGAGATGCGACGCTCTTCCGCTCTCACTACGCGAAAACATCAAGAATCGCAGAAGAATTCCGGCCACACGAATCACCGCCAATGGATCTACGCTGGTTCAAGGACTAGACGTTCACATGGCACTTGTTATTACAATGAAAACACGAATCAGAGCCCAATTAGCTGCCCGATGCCGCATGCCGGGCGCCATGCTCACATCGCGGAGCAGGGTGAGCATGCGGGTGGGTTGTTCATTCGTTCGGCATGCTTGCCCTGCTGACGCGATGCAAACAGGGCACCCACCATCACTCTGAATGTCGACCGGTCAAATCGTGACGCAGACGTCGGGTGCATGAAACGAAGTGGAATGCACCAGTTCGATGGTGCATTTCGCGTTGCGACATGCACTCGATGGGGGAATGACCCTCCCCCAAGCCGGCGGCTCCGCCGTCGAACAACGTGTGTCCTGACATCCGATGCCATCGGCATCGCCCCTTGCGGTTCACCCCGCGCCCGATCGACGGCAGAGCCGTCGGCTTGGGACGCTCATCGCATGCGTCGACCATTCAACGCGGAATGTCGGCCAGTTAAGCAGTAGCTCGTTGAGTGGAATGTGAGTTGATGAGGCGATGCAAGCATGCTACCCGACCAATTACAAAAGCAGGCCTTGCGGACGTCCGCAAGGCCTGTACAGGATTCAATCTGGCAACGCACTGTTAACGAGGTGCCAAGGCGTCGAGAAAGAGTCGCTCTTGGAGAATCGTCGGACCAAACCCGCTATCGCTTTTCCGTGGAGGGAGCAGACTTGGTGGCGACGGTGGGAGAGCAGTCGCGGAATTGAATTCTGGGTCAAATTTTAATTCCTCAAGCAATGCCCTTTTTGATTCTGGTGTGAGGTCAAATCCCCCCGACAACATTCTTCGCTTTAAGATCGTCTTTTGATCCACTGGTGTCCCGGGCTCGTGACAATCTCCTACATTCAGGATACTACGATTGGGTTCACCGATCGGAATCGTCGCGGTGACTTTCACATGAGCTTCGCTCTTTGTTGTCGTATCACCCTTCTGATTTACGTAGAGCACAACTTCCTTGGTTCGCCTAGCACTCGGATCTTTCAAGGCATAGTCCAAGATGGTCAGGACGAAATGGGCAAGGTGGTGGCGGTACTTTGGAAGAACCCAAACGTAGGTTCCGTGGTAGTGTCCTGAGTAATGTCGGCAATCATGAGGCACGTCTTTCTTGCAGCCTACGCAGTACCATCCACACTTGATTGAACAAGGGCCGTTGCAATCATAGACAGGAATGGAAACACAGCCCTTTTCATCGATGGAGTAGAGTTCACCCGTCCGTGGATTCGTTAATGGCATTCCACACTCATTGACGAATGGCATACCGGTAAGTGGGTCTGTCACGAATGATCCATCCGAATTCATGACAGGCAGTCCTTCTTTCAAAACATGTACCTTCTGGCTGCCTTTGCCATAAAACGCCTTCTCGATCTTGCAACAGTCGTTACACGGTTGGCTGCATGCTCCCACCGCATGCTGGTAAGCGCATCGCATCCTTCTCAACTTGTCCGGGTCGCGAATGGGATCAAGCGTCCATGCCTCAGCCATGTTTCGGCGGACCCCAAAACCAAGTGATTCACGAAAGATGTTGAAGGTGCCACCAAGATTCCCATCATCGGTCACATTGCTTGACCCTTGGTTAGGAAACGCAAAGTGAGGCACAGCGTATGGGTTGTCTGCAAACATCGCCAGATTGTCTAAGACCTGTTGGCGATAGATGTCGTTGAGTGTGTCCGCCTGATGGGTTGTGTTGAACTTCAACTGCGTGTGAGTGCAGCCTGATAACAGGCCGACGAGTACTGATGTAAGAACGATTGGCCGCATGATGGATCACCTCCTGTGATACCGGGTTTTATGTGGGGCAGCAGCGGGTCGGTTGCAGACTGGTTATGACGTTTTGTCCCAGATCAACGGATCGACGAACGTTGATGCTTATCCACGTTGTGAGCGTTCATTGGGCTGAATCGACGATCGACGATCCATTGGTGAAGCATTTTGCGTCGGTCGGCAAGACAACGCGCAGGGCATCTGGAAACAATTGAGTCATTCGCTACGACAGAGTCCAATTCACTAATAGAGACGACCGTCATGACCGTTTCTGTTTACCACACATGTGACTCCGGTTGCCCGGTGGCCGTGATTGACCGTTTGCAGTGTTGAGCGTGCATTCGTTGTCGAACGTCGGTTGGGCAAGCAGTGGCAGCTTGAACAGGATTTGTGAGATGATGGGTTGAAGTCAGGATCTCACAAGTCTCACCGGAAGCGGATGCAGTTCGTCAACACGCCGGGAGATGCACACTTCTGGAGGGTGCATCCGTTGAATGGTGGTTGACAAACGGTGTCCAACAACTAGCCGCGCCCGTCAGGAAGCGGAACTGGGAGCAGCGAATGAGCGCGCTCAGTGCATCGGGAGTGGCTGTGTGTTCCGCTTCCTGACGGGCGCGGCTAGTCAGCGAAGCGACGCGGGAGGCATGAGTGGCATGCGCAAGTGCGATGGTGCTTCTTGCGTGCTGCATGCACATGACGTTGGACTGACCCTCTCCCAAGCCGACGGCTCCGCCGTCGGCTTGGGACGCTCGTCGCATACGAAGATCATTCGAATGTTGTCTCTGCGGGGCCACCGGCTCAGCGGTAAGTCTGCACTCAAACCAGACCATTTTCATGGTTTCTGTGCAGGAGGTTGTTCGAGGAATGGCCTCTGCCCACTGAAAAGCCCTCCTGCATGCCACCTGAAGAGCAACTTTGGAACTGCTCTATGTCTGGTGTGCTCCGGGTTGGCCTGCTTCGATCACGAATGACCCAGGTGTGAAGAGGGGAGCACCCGGCTTGTCGACAAACGGGGTTGCTCGGAAGTGGGTCGTCCATTGCTGGGGTGTGAGTTCGCAGGAGACATAGCCGCGATTCGAGTTGTACCAGCGGACGAATTCGTTATTCGCGGCCGCTCGTTCGAATTCCGGAATCTTGTTGCCGCCGTTGCCTCCTGAGGTCATTGCGGTCCCGACGAGTTCGGTCGCCACAATCGGTGACTTCGGATCAGTGAAGTCCAGCAACAGGTCGTTGACCCAGTTGACATGAATGTCGCCCGTCAACACGACAGGGTTCAGTCCGCTGCGTGAGTGGAAGAAGTTCAGGAGTCTCCGTCGACTGACCTCATAGCCCGGCCACTGGTCCATGCTGAACTTGTCGTGGCTCTCGTCCCCCCGGTTGACGGGTGCCATCATCACCTGCTGTGCCAGCACGTTCCACACGGAGGTCGATTGCAGCAGGCTCTTCATCAGCCAATTCTCTTGCTTGCGGCCCAGCATCGTGGCCCGCTGATCGAAGACTTTCCCCTCCATCGGCTTCTCACCATCGCCATTGGGTTGGTCACTGCGATACTGCCGCGTGTCGAGGACATGAAAGTTGGCGAGTCGTCCGAAGGGACAACTGCGATACAGCTTCATGTTCGGTCCTTGCGGGAAGGCACTGCGACGCAGCGGCATGAATTCGTAGTACGCCTGATACGCATTCATGCGGCGTGCGAGAAACAGCTCCGGCGATACGCCTTCTTCCTCAGAGACCAGATCGGCATAGTTGTTGTCGAACTCATGGTCGTCCCACGTCACCAGCCAGGGGAATCGACGATGGGTTTCCTGCAGCGTCTCTTCGAGTCGATACTGCGAGTACCTCGTGCGATAGTCGTCCAGACTCTCGATCTCACCGCCGATGTGTTTGCGGGGTTTGCCGTCAATGCCGGCATACTCATAGATGTAGTCGCCCAGGTGAATGACCAGATCCAGGTCTTCCTCCTGCATGTGCGGATATCCATTGAAGTACCCATGCTCAAAGTGCTGACACGAGGTGTAAGCAAACTTCATCCGCTCCGGCATCGACTCCGGCGCGGGCGACGTCCGCGTGCGTCCGACAGGACTCGTCTCGTCACCCACGTGGAAGCGATAGAAGTACCACCGATCCGCTTCGAGTCCCTCAACCTCGACATGCACCGAATGCCCCAACTGCGGCGGCGCCACCGCCACGCCGCTGCGGACCACATCACTAAAGTCCTCCCGCCCCGCCACCTCCCACTTCACCAGCACCGACTCCTGCGACATCCCGCCCCCATCCAGCGGATCCGGAGCCAGTCGCGTCCACAGCACCACCCCATCCGATGACGGATCACCCGACGCAACGCCCAGCTGAAACGGATTCGACTTGAACCGAGGCCGACCCTCCGCCCCCGCAACCGCCCGCAGCGAGATCGTCGGAATGGCCGAGACAGCCGCCATGTAACGCAGAAACGACCGCCGATCGACCCCGTAACGACGCGACATGTCTTTCGGTTGCTTGGCCACGACAGGAATCCTCATATGTTAGAACTGAGTAGATCACCGACCGTCACACCTGGCCGAATATATTTCAGCATAATGGATGGCTTCGAATCACCAACCCTTCCTCCCCGTTTATTGCCTTCTGCTCAATTCGGTTCTCGACAAAAGCAAAGGAAAGAAACAATCGACCGCTTGGCGGCTGATGAGTCGGGCACGTATTCTCCGACCTACAACTCTGCACGATCGCTATGCCACTTGATGAACATCTTGAATTCGGTCAGTTTGATTGACTATCTACAGGCGTGTTTGCGATTCTACACCGACATCACAGGCCCGACAGATGCAGCCTTCTCTCAATCGTCGCAGTTTTCTCCAGTCATCGTTCGCCGCCGCGACACTTGCCGCTGTGAGGACGTCGCGGGCCGATGACGCGATCAGCGATCGTGTGTCGTTCGCCGTTGAATCTGACGTGCGGCAGCTGTTCCTGGATGATGTCGGCATCGCGAAGCTCGACCGAGTCCACCGAACGGTCAATCCGCCGCAAAGGCATCCTGACAATCCATTGATCGTCCCGGACACGCCTTGGGAACGTGGCTGTCAGGTATACGGCACAGCGTACTTCGACGAAGAGGCCGATCTGTTCAAACTGTGGTATCTCACCGGGCCGAAGGACCGTGGGCTGAAGCCACTCCCACTGGATGGCTACGAGCGTGCACCGCACACGACGATGGCGGCGTACGCTGAATCGAAGGACGGCGTGCATTGGGTGAAGCCCAAGCTGGGCATTCTCCCTTACGACGGCGACACACAGAACAACCTGCTGGGCGTCGGCAAGCACAACTGTGAGGGTATCTCAGTCCTCCATGACCGAGATGATCCAGATCCCGCGCGGCGGTGGAAGTGTGTCTACTGGGATCATGGCAGCGGCGGCTGGGAAGTGCGAAACGGCGGGCCGTTCTGCATGGCTGGACCCGAGGATGGCTGGCATGTCGCGTTCTCGCCCGACGGTATCCATTGGACACGACACGCAGGCAACCCCGTCATCAAGGCCTACTGCGACACGAATCAGAACGTGCTCTACGATCCTCGTCTCGGAAAGTATGTCGGGTTCAGCCGATTCGGATTCGGTCGCAAGCTCGCACGCGCCGAGAGTGATGACTTCCTGCACTGGAGCGAACCGCAGCTCGTGCTCGCCTGCGACGAGGCCGACGGACCGGGAACACAGATCTACGGAGCGGGTGTCGACATGTATGAGGGGGTGTACCTGGCGATGCTCTGGATCTACCGCGAAGGCGGCGACGGCAAGATCGACACACAACTCGCCACCAGCCGCGATGGAGTCAACTGGACGCGAGTGGGTGACCGAGCGACATGGCTCTCGCTCGGCGACGACGACTCTTGGGAAGGAGGCATGATTCGCAGCGTCGAACGCATCATCCGTCGAGGCGATCAACTGTTCATCTACTATTGCGGCGTCCACGGTCCCCACGGCGGTCCGACCCGCAAAAACATTGTCCGCAAACATCCTGTACAGATCGGCCTCTTGAACCAACGGCGTGACAGCTTCGTGTCTCTCGACGCAGGTGCAAACGGTGGAAGTGTGACAACAGAAGTGTTCGCCCGACCAGAAGGCCGACTCCACATCAACGCCGATGCCAGCAGGGGAGAACTCCGCGTGAGCGTCCTCAGTGCAACCGGACAGACGATTGCCCGATCGACGCCGATCGCAGCCAATACCCTCGAACAAGCTGTCTCGTTCGATGATGAACTCCCGACAGCGAGCCAGCCGATGTCTCTCGTATTCGAGCTGAAAAACTGCAAGCTCTTCTCATACTGGTTCAAGGCGTAGGACTGCTCGAGTCCAGCCATTCGTTCTACCTCACTTAGAACAGATTGGTACACTCTTGGCTCGATGACATTCGTATCGCTGAACTTGTTGGAACGCCATCATGGCCTCCGCTTCGAACGATCTCCTGAAGACTGCGGTCCAGCACCATCGGATTGGATGCCTTGCGGAAGCGGAACAGATCTACCGGGAGATCCTCAATCGCGACCCAAACAATTCCGATGCACTGCAGTTGTTAGGCACTCTCGCTGACCAGTGCGGTCAGCATGAGCAAGCCATCGAACTGATTGGTCGTGCGATCGAGTGCTCTTCACGTCCGCTCGCCGGATGGCACAACAACCTGGGGGAGGCTCATCGAAAACTGCGTCAGTTCGATGAGGCAGAAGTGTGTTATCGGAAGGCGCTCGAGTTAGAACCGAGTCATGCCGGCGCGCACAACAATCTTGGCCTGGTGATGCTGAACCTGGGACGTCCCGCTGAGGCAGTGAGTTGCTTCAACTCTGCCCTGAGGGTTCAGCCGAACTCAGCCGAAGCTCGTAGAAATCTAGCGACGGCGGCGCATCAGTCAGGGGACGTTCAGGCGGCGATTGGTCATCTGCGACAGGCCATTCAAGCCAAGCCACAGTACGTCAAGGCCCATCACGCATTAGGGCTGCTTCTGCATGAGACAGGACAGCTCGACGAGGCGAGCGAAAGCTTGCGTCACGCAGTACGAATCAAGCCGGACTTCGCCGAAGCGCATCACGCGTTGAGCATGGTGTTGCATGAATCGGGTCGGACGGCTGAAGCGGTCTCCAGCCTGGAGCGAGTGCTGCAGATTCAACCGGACAACGCCGAGGCGCACAACGATTTGGCCAATCTGCTTCGGGATCAACGACAGCTCAGCAAGGCGATCGCTCATCACCAGCAGGCTGTTCGCCTCCAGCCGAACTCCGCGGGTGGGCATGCCAATTTGGCCCGTGCTCTCCAACAGAACGGGCAACTCGCCGATGCTGTCGTCGAGTTTCGCCGCGCTCATAAAATCGATCCAAGCTCTCTCTCGGCACTCGGGGCACTGGTCCACGCACTACAACATCAGTGTGCCTGGGACGATCTTGCCGAGTTGACGCGACGGCTGATTGGCATGGTGGATCGAATTGATGAGTTTCCTGACTCACAGTGCTGTGCTCCCTTCGGCTTCCTCACGCTCTCCGAGCCCACGTCGGCCGCTCAGCAACTGGCGTGTACCCAGTCTTGGGCAGAGCAGCGACTCGCGGTCGACCCGCAGAGTCGCCACGAGCATCATCCGCCACGAATACTCGACGCCGACCAACGAATCACTTTGGGATATCTGTCAGCGGACTTCCATCAACACGCAACTGCCGATCTGACTGCAGAGATGTTCGAACTGCACGACCGCGCCCAATTCGCCGTTCATGCCTATTGCTACGGGCATGACGATGGCAGTCCGATGCGACAGCGTCTGCTGGGTGCATTTGATCGGTTCGTGGACTTGTCGGGCCTCTCTCATCACGAGTCGGCGAACCGGATCGCCGCCGACGGCGTCGACATTCTGATCGACCTCAAAGGTTACACCGAACACGCACGACCACAGATCCCCGCTCTGCGTCCCGCACCGATTCAGGTGAACTATCTGGGATATCCCGGCACAATGGGTGTGCCGTTTATCGACTACATTCTGGTCGATGAAGTCATCGTGCCAACGTCGCAACAGCCGGACTTCAGCGAGCGGCTGGTTCATCTGCCCGGCTGTTATCAAGTCAATGACAGTCGCCGTGATGTCGCTGACACCGTCCCTTCGCGAACCGAATGCGGCCTGCCTGAGGACGGCTTCGTGTTCTGCTGTTTCAACAACAACTACAAGATCACTCCCACTGTCTTCGATATCTGGATGCGGATACTACGATCCGTTTCCGGCAGTGTCTTGTGGCTACTGGAAGCCCACGGCATCGCCGCTGAGAATCTTCGAAGAGAAGCTGCTGCTCGCAACCTTTCGCCGGACCGCCTCATCTTCGCCCCTCGCGTCCCCCCGCCGCAGCATCGTGCCCGCTACCAACACGCTGATCTGTTCGTCGACACCTTCCCAGTCAACGCCCACACGACCGCCAGTGAGGCACTCGCCTCGGCTTGTCCACTGGTGACAATCGCCGGTGACACGTTCATCTCACGTGTGGCCGCCAGCCTGCTACAAGCCAATGGACTCTCCGAGTTGATCTGCACCTCAAAGTCTGACTACGAAAGTCGCATCCTCGACCTCGCCCGCAACCCAGCTCATCTCGCCGACGTCCGTGACCGTCTGGCCACACAACGTGCAGCATCCGGAGTGTTCGACGGCGGTCGTTTTGTACAACATCTCGAGCAGGCCTATCTCACAATGTGGGACATCTACGCCTCAGGCCAGAGTCCCCAGCTGTTCACCGTTTCCCATGCGGAATAGCATCACGGTGTCTGGCATCGACATGCAATTCTGTCATTCGCAGTTTATGTCGGACGTGTGTCTCGCGACCTAGTCGTTGAGTAGAGTAGGTATCACGAAGTGAAACCCACTGTCAGCAAGTTCGCTTCGTTATCTTCGTTTCCTCCTGTTCAATTTGATTCTGGACAAGAGAAAACGAAGTGAACGAAGGAGTGATTCGATGCGGCGATTGGTCAGTTGGAACCGGTCTCGTGGTGGCGGTAGGCATCCAGTGACGTAGGCTGGGATAGCCGATAGGCGTATCCCAGCAAGAATGTCGTTGCAGATCAAGCTGGGTTACGCTCCGCTAACCCAGCCTACATCACTACGTCACTTCAACGGCATGGCTGACACAGGCGTGGCAAGCAATACTACGCCCCAACCGGGGCACTCGGCCTGTATGTGAAGCCTCCGACGTGCCACTCGCACCAAGCGTTCGTGAGCGGCAACGACTTCCTCTGCCTTGTTGTGGAGTTCATCAACGGCTTTTCTGTGCTTTTGAGGTTGTTCCCGCTGCCACTCCGGGGGAACCGATTGAGAGAGAATTCTCTACAGCGATCATAGAATTCTGATTTTGCATTTTCGATCTCTGGGTCTAGAAATTCGTGCTCGGCGTTTTTCCAAGTGTGGATGAATTCATCAAGTGGATCTAACACGTCCAAGTCGAACGATCCTGCCATGTCATGCTTGTCAATGAAGTTGATGATCCCATTCGATGGCAATAGATTGGTTAGTCGCTCATACAGCTTGCCATCTTCCAGTTGCTGCCCCTTGACGGGCGCTCCGATCTGTGTGCTTCCTCCACTCGGCAGGTTTGCAATGAAGTCGATTTCACAGTAGACAAAAGCTGCAATTGAACCTAACACGACAATGAGTGGCTCCCAGCTTGGCTCAGCGATAAGCCAGCCGAATCCAAGAAATGCCAGTAGGAGTTCGACGTATCGCGACCAGAAAAGTTTTGACTTCAGCATTGGTACAACATCATTGGCAGCGGTTTCGCTAATCACTGCGTGTGAGAGTAATTCCGGAGGGTTAGGTCGTCCAGTCTTTGTGGTACACTCATCATCACGATCAAACATTCGTGACCTGACGTCCTGTCCCAGTCTCTTGCGGGGAGATGTGCGATGACGCAACTCAATTGGAAGCATCCGGCCATCTCGCGGCGGACGGCTGTGCAGGCGGGGGCTGTGGGGTTGCTGGGGTTGGGGACGAATCATCTTGCGGCCTTGCGTGGGGTGGCCGATGAAGCGGGTGAGACGCGGGCGACGGCGAAGGCTTGTATCTATATCTTTCTGTCGGGTGGGTTGGCTCAGCAGGATAGTTTTGACATGAAGCCGCACGCTCCGGACACGATTCGGGGTGAGTTCAATCCGATCGCGACACGCACGCCGGGGATTGAGATTTGTGAGCATCTGCCATTGCTGGCTCAGCGGAGTGAGCATTGGGCGTTGGTGCGATCGTTGACGCATCCCACGAATGGACACACGCTGGGGCACTACTACATGCTCACCGGACGGACCGACACGTCGCCCGGTTGGCGGGGGGATCGCAAGCCGCGCTCGAGTGACTGGCCGTCGATTGCGTCGGTGGTGGGCGATGCGGTGCCGCTGCGGAATCACAATTTGCCGCCGGCCGTCATGCTGCCCGAGCGGCTCGTGCATTGGTCGGGAGGCGTCATCCCCGGAGCGTACGGCGGGCAGATGGGGCATCAACGCGACCCGTTCATCATTCAGGCCACGCACTACGGCGACCCCTTCTGGCGAGGAGCCTATCCCGAATACTCGTTCTTCCAACTGCCGAGGAAGGACGCCACGTCCGACGAGCCGCGGTTGTTCCAAGCTCCCAACCTCAAGCTGCCGGGCGAACTGTAGGGCACGCGCTTCGACAATCGGCTGCATTTGCTGGAGACGGTCGATGCTCAACGACGGGAGATGGAGACGTCCGCCATCTCGCAGCGATACGACGTGCCTCGCGAATCGGCCATCTCGCTGCTGGCGAGTTCCAAGGTCCGCCGGGCGATCGACGTCACGCGGGCCGATGACGCTGTGCAGGAGCGATACGGCCGCAACAGCTTCGGCTGGTCGCTGTTGATGGCGTACCGACTGGTCGAGGCGGGCGTGAACATGGTGCAGGTCAACCTCGGCAACAACGAAGGCTGGGACACGCACGGCGACGCCTTCTGGCGACTCAAGGACAAACTCTTCCCCCCCACCGACCGCGCCCTCTCCGCCCTCCTCGACGACCTGCACTCCACCGGCTTGTTGGACAGCACGATGATCGTGATGGGCGGCGAGTTCGGTCGCACACCGAAGATCTCACACCTCGCCGACAACTACGACGCCCCCGGTCGCGACCACTGGGGAGCGGCCCAAACCCTGTTCTTCGCCGGCGGCGGCGTCCAGGGCGGCAACATCATCGGCCAAACCGACGCCCACGCCGCCTACCCCATCGCCGACCCCCAAACCCCCGAGAACATGGCCGCCACCATCTACCAAGCCCTCGGCATCCCCCCGACCGCCACCTGGCAAGACGACCTCAATCGTCCGCACCAGATCTATCACGGAACGCCGATCACGGGGTTGGTGTAACATCAACGAGTAGGGTGGGCTGTGCCCACCGATTCGCAAGTTAACACGAGTCAAATTAAGATGGTGGGCACAGCCCACCCTACTTCACTCGGAATCCGTCAGCAAATCCCAGAATAGTTATATGTGAGTGAACGCTTTGAACTCAAACATCCTCAGCTACGTGTATAGGTCGTTTTTGCTCGGAGTTAGAATCATCGTGGGCATTGCGTTGTTTTGCGTGTGGCTGGAGATTCCGATGTGGTTGGGTGTTTATAGCTGGGGCCCCAACCGGATTCGGGAGGATCCATGGCTTGCCGTCTTTTCTCTCCCAATTACTATCTTGTACATTCCTGCTGGGATTTTACTCAGCGTTTGGTGCGTATCACGACGATTGCCACGCTGGCTACGTCGAAATGAGAGTAATCCGAAGCAGGATACCCCCAACCAGTAGGTCTGGTTACGCCGTACGGCGTATCATCTCATGACGTTACTGTACATGGTTGGTGCTTGAGTGTCTGTATTTGCCCGGTGCCCGTGATTGACCGAGTGACGTGCCACTGCATCGACCGGGCAGTGGGGACGTGGAATGGTCATTCGCCATGCTTGCCCGGCCGAGAGGGTGTCCGGGAATTCGGCCGCCATCACGCTCGGGACATGGGATTGATGACTGTCGCATTTGTGAACCGTTGGTGATCGATGTGATTCCCGTCACAGGCAAGATGTGACACTTATCCCGAAGGGATTTCATCACACAGCCCAAGGTCGCGACGTCAGGAGCGCACCCTGGGGCAAGAGGTCCGATTCACCCATCAACCCTGAAGGGGTTGCATCACGGCAATCGCAGGTTAGATGTAGCTGGATTCGCCAGAATTCAGACGATCCTGCGCTCACCGCCCACAGTCTGAACTCTGGCGAGTTCAGCTACGTGAACGAAAACACCATTTCATCTTGAACGTGTGATTGCCGTGGGGGTTGCACCGCGATGCGCGGGTATTGTGTGCCACCCTTTCAGGGTGGAAAAATCCAAACGCGGCAATTCCCAGGGTGCGCTCCCTTCGGTCGCGACCCTGGGCTGTGAGATTTGACCCCTTCGGGGTGATCCCAAATTGCTGAACGATTAATCCCACGTCCCCCGCGTGATGAGGGGATCAAGTGAGAGCGTGCGACATGTGGGAACGCGTGCGAGCGAGACTGTCATCACGGCGGAGCGTGATGACGACTTTCGGTGCATCCAATTCTCGGAGACCCTTTGCCCGGTCGAAGCAGTGCTGAGCGCGCATGCAACGTGGAATGTCGACCGGACAGGCACTGGCACGGTGCATGCGACTTCGTTTCCTTCTGTTCAAAAAAAATGTGACCGGAGGGAACGAAGGCAACAAGAGCTGGTCTGCAGTCCGCTGTTATGAATTGCTTTATGGTTCGATGTTGTCAGTGACGATGCCGTCGGTGGTGGCGTGATCGCTTTGGACGTCGGTGAGGACGTTGGCGGTGAAGAGGATGCGGGTGCTGTTCTCGCCGGTGAGGTTGACCGCTTTGGAGGTCAGGCCGGAGAAGACGTTGCCGGTGATGGCGATGTCTGACGTGCCTTCGAGGACAAGGCCGCCCGCTGCGAGATCGTCGACCTTGCGTTTGGGTTTCCCATCACCAATGTCGCTGTTGGAGAAGTTGTTGCCCGTGACGGTGATGCGGCCGCTGTCGGGGCCGATGCGGAGGGCGAACTCCTTCATGATGGTGAAGGTGTTGGCACTGATCGCACATCCGTGAGCACCACGCAGGTCGACGCCTTGACCGTTGTGGGCGATGACGTTCGCACTGACGGTGTCGCCGTAACAATTGCGATCGAGGATGATGGCCGAGCCAGAGCACTCTTCGATCATGTTGCCGGAGACAACTGAACCATAGGTGTTCTCGATGATGACGCCGTGCCGCAGATGGTCGTCGAGGTTGTTGCCCGTCATGCAGAGATTGAAGCCATCGCTGCACTGGACGGCGTCCTTGTTTTCCTCGAATTGACAGCCGGAAACCACGATGTCGTGACAGCCCAGCAGGTTGAGGCCGACCGCTTTGTTGTAGGTGATCAGGCAGTCGTTGATGCGGGGGTCTTCGTAGCAGTGATCGAGTCGAATGCCATCGCCTCCGTGCTCGCTGATCGTCACTCCGTGCAGAAAGATTTCGTTGACCCAGAGGGCATCGATGCCGTGGCCACTTTTTTCGTTACCGGTAATGCGCAGGTCTTCGAGTTGAATCCGCCAGCGGTCCTTTCGCGACTTGCTCGCGCGGTCAAATGTCTCTGCAGGCAGGATCGACAAGGCCGGCTGTCCGTCCGTGTTGGTGTTGTGAATGTGTGTCGCGGTTCCAGCTCCACGCAACAGCACGTCTTCGCCTGTGATCAGGAGTGGTTGCTGAATCTCGAAGTGGCCTGGCGGGAGTTCGACAATCCCCCCTGCTATCGGAAGTGCGTCGAGAGCAGCTTGCAGGGAGTCGTATTCGATCGCACGAATAACAGTCAGCGCTCCAGGCAACCGCACCTTCGCTGTTGCATCGTCTGCAAGGGAACCATTGAGGAAGCCAAGTCCACAGATGCACCCAGCCATGAGAATTGGAGAGCTGTACGTCGACATATGCAGTCCGATCAAGCGAAAGTGGTTGCAGAAGAGCGTGATCATAACAGCTGCGAACCACCTCACAATCGGATGGTCCTGCTGCACCCCTGCCGGGTGACAAGCTGACATCACCATGCGAGGTGAACACGTTTCTGCGTCGATCGACCACTCGTCTTGCTGACCCGACAAGCGCAAGACCGCATGGCACCAGCCCGCTGGCGCATGCTGTTGGCTCGCGACTCAAGCGGGTGATGGTTGCCGGTGCGTGAGGTTGATGTCTGAAAAAAGTGGACCGGCCGGTCCGGGGGTGACGGAACAACTTTCGGTGATCAGGCTGCGCGGCCAGGGCCGTCGACTTGTCGGTGTTTGCAAACATGACTCTGCCTGTCGCCGTGTCGGCAGGAGAGCAGCCACAAGTCAACGGGGTGAGACGCACGAGCATGCTCGCTTGCCTCTAATGACCGAAGCGGTCGTTCTGTCATCCCTAATACGGTGGAGAGGGAAAGACCTTACAGGGAATCCTGAGTAAGAACTGAAAAGTTCTCGTTCATGCGAAGACGCCACGATTGCTGGCCGAAATCGATGCACTTGTGAGTCGCAGTCCAACCCGACAGGACGTGCCCCGGCCAATGGGTCTGGTGCCCCCCACTCTGAAAGCCCCAATCGAATGACGGTTGTCTACCGTTGGAAGATGGGCAAATATCCTTTGTCCAGTTGCAGGATGGTGGCGTTCATGGCCGTCGTGTAGACCGGGCCGACATGGCCTTCCTGCCAGGAGCCGTCGGCCGATTGCTTGCGGATGATGGTGTCGCTGATCTCGCGGCTATACCGCTTCCACTTGTCTTCGTCCAGACGGTACATCACCTGTGCGTAGTAGTAGTGGGCATAGTGCCAGTGGCCGAACGTTGATTGCATGCCTCCGCCGCCGGGCCAGATGTTCTTCTCGCAAAACGCGAGCATGGCTTTGACGTTCTTGCCTTCGTACTCGCCCGAGTTGAACAGGGCAGCGAGGGCGGCTGCTGTGATGGGGGGTCGGGGTCCGCCTTGTCGCATGATGCTGTATTGCACGCCGCCATCATCGGTCGTGCAGTCGGCGATGTATTGCTTCGCCCGCTCGATGATCTCTGTCGGCACGGGGATGCCTGCGTTGCGGCAGGCGCGAAGTCCCTGCACCTGCGTGATGCATGTTGAGCCTTCGTCGAAGTTGTTGCCGTCCTTCGCGGAGACATAGCCCCAGCCACCGCGATCAGTCTGCGCGTACCCGCTGAATTGGACCGCCTTCGTCAGCACCCGTTGAATGTCCTCGCGGCGTTCCAGATCCTCCTCCTCGCCAAACACTTGAGAAAGGAACAGCATCGAGAAGCCGTGACCGTAGGTGTAGCGGTAGTCGTCCTTGTAGCCGATGAGCCCGTTGGGCTGTGACATGTCGAGGAGGTAGTCGACGGCATCCGACACGTTCTTCGCGTACTTGCCTCGCGTGGTCGTCGACCCCTCCGAGAGGAGAGCAATTCCCGCGAGAGCCGTCATCGCGACTTTGTACTGGCCGTTGTTGGCCTCCCAATGCCCCTGCCGACGTTGCTCACGGGCAAGGTAGTCAAGCGCGCGGGTAACGGCTTTGTCGACTTTGGGATCTCGCCCTTGAGCGTTCGCAGACGAGCAGGGGACAAGCAATGATGCGGTCAACAAGGCGACCGACAGAAAATCACGCATGTGGAGTAACTCCCTCGAAGACGAATCAACAATGAGCGTGACCGTCCCGAGCGATGCCACCGGCGGACGTCCACTCCTTTATTGTCGGAGGAAGAGCCGATGAGGGCAACCACAGTTCTGTGAGTGTCGTCGCCTAGTGGTCTCACGAGGTTGAGTTGTCTGGTAGGACGGACTTCCAAGTCCGTCCCAAAGTCGATCCATCCTCACGGACGGACTGGGAAGTCCGTCCTCCGATCCCGTCAGTTCAGCCTCGACGCTCCACTAGTTCAGCGACGAGAAGTCGAGCCCATATTTTTGGGACATGGCCTGACGCACTCGTTCGCCGTCCGAGTTGATCTCGTTGACCTGCTTGGTGAGGGCTCTCTCGGCGGCCTGATACTGCTTGCCGGGTGACCCCTGCCGCTCTTCGGTCGTGGCTTTTGTGAGCAGGTGCATGCCTTGCTCGGCGACATCGCGGCCATTTTCATACCACTTGGCAAGGTCTTCGCCCAACGAAAGGACTTTGGCATCAACACCGTCGGCGTCCAAATCGCGGATATTGGTCATGGCAAACTCCGCTGCCTGCATTCGAGTGTCGAGGAAGCCCCCCGCATTGGATGCCGTCACGCCGCCCGCAGGAGCCGCACGCATGGCCGCTTCCTGCAGAATGATCGCGTTCAGGTGATTCCAATAAGCCAACGTTGCTGTACCGGGCGAGACTGTCGAGACAGGTTGTGTGGTCAGACGTTTCGACTCCGAGGCAGGTACGGATGGTGATTCCGCCGAGTCATCAGTGCCCGTCGGCGACTGCAGACCGGCCAATTCCTGTCGCAGTGCTTCGACTTCAAGACGGAGTTTCTCAGCCTCGAGTTCACGGGTCAGCTGCTCTCGCTCGGCGACGAGATCGGAGGCGTTGCTTGTCGACGGAGCGGTCGAAGCCGGCGCTGACTCTGCGACGGTTGCGGCTGTCGTTTCGGAACTCGTCGAACAGGCCAACAAGCCGCCACGCCCCACGATGAAGATCGATCCGATGAGAATGCCTAACAGAAACCCGGTCCCCACGATGGCCCAGGTCACCTCGGTGAATCCGGAGAAGATACCAGTCGACTGCTCAGCCGACTCGGGGAGGAAGGAGTTTTCGTCGTTGGTAATGTTGGTGTGGTCAGTCATCGGTTCATGTTGTGACGGATGAAACGGTTGTGGCCCGCAATTTCGGCGAGAACAAGGCTGCACTTTGCGAACTCTAGCTCGCGATCCCCGACCGAGCGCGCAGAAGTGCTCATCGGAGTCAGACTTTCTGCCGGTCAGCGAACACAGCAAAAAAGTGGAGTTCAATCGACCGAGGACCGTTTCTCACTCAACAGCCGTGGAGCATCCGCCAGCACTTCGCGAACCAGTACGCCCATCTTGGGATGGCTCGGCTCTCGGTCAACCGGCAGTCCCGCTGCATGAATCGCCTCACTGCACGTCGGACCGATGCTACCGGTCACACTCGCAGATGCCGCAGCCAGCCAGTCCGTTCCGAGCGACATCCGCTCGGCGACCTCCATCACGTGTCGCACCTGCTGGGCACTCGTGAACAACAGCACATCGAATGCACCCTCGCACGTTTGCCCAATCGCGGTCTCCAAGGGTCCGATGTCATCGGGCAATGTCCAGCGATACACGGGCACAGACCGCACGACCGCTCCCCGCTCGCACAGTCCGGCATGGAGTTCATCGCTCAACTCTCCATATTCCTGGACGGCAACCGTCTGCCCGGACAGATCAATCGCCGCCCCATCCAGCGTCGCCAGCACCTCCCGCCAGGTGTTCGGCTCCGCAGCCCGATGATCGAGATGCACGCCCCATTTCTTCAGCACGGCTGTCGGCTTTGGTCCCCTCACGACGGTGACGCAGCGATCAAGAGCGGCGAGCAACTCCTCACGTGAATGTCTCACCTCAGCAATCTCCAGCAAAGCCGTCGCACCGACTCCGGTCAAAAAGATGACCATATCGATCTCCCCCCGCAGCAGCTCCTCTGCGAAGCCGAAGACCTCAGAATGATCGTCCCGCCTGACCTCCTGCATCGACGGAGCAACCGTCGGTTCGCCACCGTGCTTGCGAATGAGACTGGACATCTCCTCGGCGCGGCGACTCTCAAAGCTGCATACTCGCAGAGGCGTCTGTAAATGTGCGTCTGACATGCCTGTGAGTGTACCCATCGCCCAGGTGGGGAGGGATTGCAAAATGCGAATCTCGAATCTGAAATTTGAAATCTCCGATCTGAAATCTCAAGTTGTGAGCAGATGCCGATCCATTCGAGGTCGAGTTTAACCCAGAGACATACGTCCAATTTGCAATTCCTAATTCGCAATTTGCATTTTGCAATCCTTTGGGTCATGCCCTGACTCAACATCCGCCCTCTCCCCCGATATACTGGGCCGTTTGCTCACGAATCACCAAGGAATTACTCATGCCTGTCACAGCCGTCGTTGGCCTGCAATGGGGCGACGAAGCCAAAGGCAAGATTGTCGACCTGCTGACCGATCAACATGACGTCGTTGTCCGCTATCTCGGCGGCAACAACGCCGGCCACACGGTCATGTTCGGCGGCGAGACGTACAAACTGTCGCTGCTCCCCTCCGGCATCCTCCGCAAAGGCGTGACGAACGTCGTCGCGACCGGAGTGGTCATCAACCCGCAGGCATTTCTTGACGAGATGACGGCCCTGACCGAGCGGGGCGTCGAGATCGGTGAACTGCTCATCAGCGACCGAGCCCACGTCATCTTCCCCCACCATATGGCAGAGGAAGCGGTCCTCGAAGAGAGCCGGGGCGACGACGCCATCGGCACCACCATGCGCGGCATCGGCACCTGTTATCGCGACAAGATCGGACGCACCCACGCCATTCGCATGGGCGACCTCTACCGGCCCGACTTCTTCCACCAGCGATTGACCGACGTCATCGCGCAGAAGAACACGATCCTCTCAGCCGTCAATCCGAAGTTCGAACCGCTCGAACCTGACGCCATCTTCGCCGAGTACACCGGCTACGCCGAGCGGCTCAGACCGCACGTCTGCGACACAACCGCCTACCTGCACAAGGCCCTCAAGAGTGGCAAGTCCATGCTGTTCGAAGGCGCTCAAGGCAGTCTCCTCGACATCGATCATGGCACGTTTCCATACGTGACGTCCTCCAACAGCAGCGGCTGCGGCATTCATGTCGGCAGCGGGGTTCCCGAACGAGCGATCGACCGCATGATCGGCGTCGTCAAGGCGTACACCACCCGTGTCGGCGGCGGTCCCTGTCCAACCGAACTTGATGACGAGACGGGCCTACACATCCGCGACGAGGGCAACGAGTACGGCACCGTCACCGGTCGCCCTCGCCGCTGCGGCTGGTTCGATGCCGTCGCCACCGGGTATGGTGCCCGCGTGAGTGGCGTCGACTGTCTCGCCGTCATGCTGCTCGACGTGCTCAGTAAACTCGACGAGGTCAAAATCTGCGAGGCCTACGAAATCGACGGCGAACGCACGACCGACTTCCCGTCACACGCTGCCGATCTGGCAAAAGCCAAACCGATCTATCGCACACTGCCAGGCTGGAAGACCGACATCACCGGAGTCCGAGAACTCAGCGATCTCCCCAAAGAAGCCCGTGCGTACATCGACGCCATCGCCGAATTGATCGATTTCCCCGTCGAGATCGTCTCCGTCGGCCCCGATCGCGAACAAACGATGTTCACGTGAGAGTAGTCAATACTGCGTAGGACGGACTTCCGAGTCCGTCCTCTGTGACTTCACGACGTGAGTCTCGTTCTCAAATGCCTGTGACTCTGGACGGATTTGGAAATCCGTCCTACGGAAAACGCACCCGATGTCCGTCGGGTGGACCCACAATATCAGGGCCATGCGCTGCGCTCCTGACCCTGCCACCCAACGTTTCCTCACGATTCGGTCGGATGACCCGCGTTGTTCCAGCCCTTCCAGCCGCCGTCCATCGAGACGACGCTCGTGTAGCCCATGTCCTGGATGGCGTCCGCTGCGAGAGCCGAACGGAATCCGCCACCACAGTAGAGCACGATCGGTGCGTCGACATCCGCGATCGTCTTCTCGATGTCCCGTTCGATGACCCCTTTGCCAAGGTGGATTGCCCCAGGGAGATGCCCCTTGGCATACTCACTCTCTTCACGGACGTCGACCAGATGAAACGTCTCACCGGCGTCGAGCCGCGCCTTGACGTCGTCGACCTCACACTCAGCGACTCGTGACTTCGCGTCGTTGACGATCTCCAGAAACTTTGGGGCATGTGACTTCGCCATTGGTCTTCTCCTTTGTGGTCCGTGATATGTATTCGTCCGCGCTCATCGCTTGCGGATTAGCACGACCAGTACGTGTCGATGATGTCTTCCGGTCGTGCTAATCCGCAAGCGCCAATCGTGTGTCGAATGAGATCGGTCAACGTTGGACCGCCCCGAGTTGTTGTTCACACGCAGCGACGACCGTTTTTTGAGCCGTGTCGACTTCCTCACTCGTGAGGGTGCGATCCGGCGAACGATACGCGACCGACAGCACGTATGACTTTTTGCCGACCGGGATTTGTTTGCCTCGATACTGATCGACGAAAGACACCCCGTCCAACAGCGGGCCTGCGGAGATCTGCACGATGCGTTCGAGTTCCTGCCACGTGACCGCGTCATCGAGGACGAAGTTCAAATCCCGCTGCATGCTCGGATACTGCGGCAGCGACGCGTACTGCGGCGTGCGTTCGAGAGCGTCGATCAAGGGTCCCAAATCGAGCTCACAAACCGTCACCGCATCACGCAGGTCGAGCCGGTCAGTCACATCGCGATCGAGTTCCCCCAGCCACCCCCAAGGCTTGCCGTTGAGCAAGACCTCGGCACCCCGGCCCGCAGCGAACTGGGGGACACCCGCCGGCTGTGCCGTCACGGCGGAATTGGCATTGATGGTATGAGCGAGTGTGTCCAGCAATCCTCGCACGGTGGCGAATGAATCCCCTGTGACGAAACTCAGCATCGTCGGCTGCGTCGACGGGTCTTCGGGTGTCGCGGCGAGGTACACACTCGCAATCTCGAACAGCCGTGCGTTGAACGTGCCTTGCCGTTCGTTCTCTCTCCGACTGACGAGCAGATTCGGCACCAGACTCTGCCGCAGGATGTTCTCGTGCTTGCGTGAGGAGTGCTCGACGCTCAACGGCTCGAAATCTCCACGAGGCGTGAACAAATCAAAAGTCTCGCGGCTGACGAAGCTCATGGTCACCGCCTCGTGGTATCCGGCAGCGGTCAGCACATCACTGACGCGGTCCCGCACGACATCGCGGGCCGTGTCGATCGTGGCCACAACGGGGATCACGACGTCCTCAGGAACGCGGTCGTACCCATGAATGCGGCCGATCTCTTCGATGAGGTCGCACTCGCGGGTCAGGTCACGCCGCCAGGACGGAGCGACGAACGCCGCCATGTCGTCAGATGCCTCGCCAACCGGGGTCATGCCCAGATCGGTCAGAATGCGGACACACTCCTTCGGCAGTATGTTGATCCCAAGTGATCGCGAGATCTGATCGAATCGCAGCAGGACCGCGTTCGGCTCCCACTGCGGGATGTCGCCGGCGATGACCGGTTCATCAAGGAGAATGCCGCCGGAGGTTGCGAGGATCAACTCGCAGCAACGATTCGACGCCCACAGCAGTTGTTGCTCATCGACACCCCGCTCAAACCGGTACGACGAATCACTGAACAGGCTGAGCTTGCGCGCCGCTCCGCGAATGGCCAGTGGATCGAAATTCGCCGTCTCAATGAGCACGTTCTGGGTGCGATCACTGATCTCGGTCGACGCTCCCCCCATCACGCCGCCAATCGCAACCGCATTTTCAGCGTCGGCGATGACACACATGTCGCTCGTCAGCGGGTACGTCTTGTGATCGATGGCCTCGATCGTTTCGCCTTCATGTGCGCGTCGGACGATGATGCGTTGGCCACCAAGCTTGTCAAAGTCGAACGCGTGCAGTGGTTGTCCGCACTCCATCAGCACGTAGTTCGTGATGTCGACGATGTTGTTGATCGGCGTGATACCGAGCGTCCGAAGCCGCGATTGAATCCACGCCGGACTCGGACCGACCGTCACTCCTTTGATGACTCGTGCGACGTATTGTGGACAGAGATCGGGGCACTCGATCTCGACCGACGTCACACCCGCAGTCTTCTCGGAACCCGTAGTCACTTCGGCTTCAGGAATCGTCAACGGCTGATCGAACAACACGCCGACTTCCCGGGCGACGCCGATGTGACCCAGACAGTCGGGACGGTTCGACGTCACTTCGAGATCGATGGCGGTGTCCCCCTCGACATCTTCGACGCCTTCGAGGTTGAGGCCGCTCATGGTCAGTCGATCGGTGAGTTCGCCGACCGACATATCGAGTGAGACGTATTCGTTCAGCCAGTTGTGTGAGACAATCATGATTCATCATTACAAAGCCCACGGGCAACGCCCCGTGGGTCTAACATGAACCTGCAGACAGACCCACGGGGCGTTGCCCGTGGGCTTGGGGTCACTCAGACATCTCCCATGCGGGTTCGATGATGTCAGCGCGGTGGGGCATCCAGAGGAGGGCGACGTTTTCGAGGTCGATGTCGGATTTCCGCGGTTTGATTTCGTAGGTCTTGCTCTCGAGCGTCTCGGCGTTGAACTCGGCCTGGATGTTACCGCTGGCCTCCTCCAATTCGGATTCGAGGTCCTCTTTCTCTTCCAATTCGGCTTCGAACTTTTCCTGTGCCAGTTTGATATCGGCCGCCTGTTTGGAGGCTCGTGAGTGGGCCCGCATGGCGGAGCCGGCTCGGGAAACGCTTGTGGCACTGGCCAGCTTACGACCAAACAGAGCCCCGAGGATCGACGTGCCGGTCGAGACCCAGGCGGACTGTTTGGCAGTCGCAGCTTGCTCCTCCTCAGTGGCCACGCGATGCTCGGCTCGCATGATCGATTCGTCCTGCTTCTCGATCTTTGAGGCGTACTTGGCCCGGATCTTTTCGACTTCGAGGTCTCGCATCTCTCGGGCATCCTGACGTAACTCGACGCGGAAGTCCCCCTCGCTTTGGCCTGGCTGCGAGTACTTCTTCAGCTTGGGGCAGTCGAACAGTTTGACACGCTCGTGGCGGTAAAGTTCATCTTTGAGAGCCGTCTTCCACTTCGTGTATTTGGTTGATTTCGACAGATCGCTCGGCAGCTCGACGAACCCTGCTTCCGGCAACGGGTCGCGGTCGAGATCGTTCGTCTGCAAGGGGAGCGACTCGGCATCCCTCCAGGGATTAGCCCGCACGCGACTGTCGGCTCTGACGAAGCGAAACACGTCACGCGATTCGCTGACGTCCGACTTGCTGTCATCGAAATGCACGCAGCCGTATCCGACGAGTGCAGGCTCGTATCGGATGGGAGCCTCGCGCGGCACGCTGCGTGCGATCGGCAGATAGACTTGATCGATCTTCGACGAGAGCACGGGCGGACGCGTTTCCAGTCCGGGGTCGACGGACGCGGCGTCGGTCGGTATCGAGGGGGTGACCGGAGCCGCTGCGGCAGAGGTCGGGCTCACCGGTGCGTGCGAAACAGCGAGCTTGCGGTCCGCCATCAGCTTGACGATCTGCTCACGGGTCATGGGACCACTGAGGTACGACAGGGCCCACCTCGTATGGAACACACACGGCTGGTCCTCATGCACGTTATTCAGCAGGAACACGCGACTGCTGACACCGGAGAGGATTTGCTCCATGCGTGCCCGGTCGAACTGCACGCCCGCGTTGGCCGAGGCGCCTTCGAGTCCGTCGAGCACTCGCATCTTGTCCCGTTCGGTTTGCAACCGTCCCAGGAACCAGGTGCCCGCGTTCGAGAGAGCCTTGTAGTCGAGGTCGACAGGATTTTGCGTTGCGAGGACCAGTCCGAGGCCGAACGCACGGGCCTGTTTCAACAACGTGAGCAGAGGCATCTTTGAAGGAGGATTGGCCGTCGGAGGGAGATAGCCGAACACCTCGTCCATGTAGAGCAGGGCACGGAGGCTCGACGTCCCGGACTGCGATCGCATCCATGCGGTGATCTCGTTCAGCAGAATGGTCACAAAGAACATCCGCTGTTGATCAGAGAGGTGGGCGATCGACAGGACGGAGATGCGCGGCTTGCCCTCAGGAGTGTACAGCAGCCGTTGAATGTTGAGCGGCTCACCCTGCATCCAACCGGAGAAGCCGGGCGAGGCGAGAACGTTGTTGAGCGTCATCGCCAGTTGCATACGGTCGCCCGGCGGGAAGATCTGGTCGAGGTCCATGATGCCGACCTTGTGGAACGGCGGCGACTGGATCTCGTAGATCAGTGAGGCCATGTCGAGGTTCTTGCCCGCTCGCCAGGCGTGGTCGAGGATGTTCGACAGCAGGATGTGCTCGCGGCTGCGGAGGGGGTCCGCGTCGAGGTCGAGCAGTGTGCAGAGTCCGGACGCGGCACCGCTGACCCGTTCGCGCATCGCATCCATACTGTTGAGCACAGCGGGCGACGGGGCATCGAGCGACTTGAGGACCGTCAGTTGCAGACCCGCGTCCGAGCCAGGCGTGTAGATGGCGACGTCGGCTGCGTCCTTCAAACGTTGGATACGGTCCGGCTGTTGACCCCAGTCGGCGAGACCTCGCTTCCACAGAGATGCCCGGTCAGCGGCATACTCATCCTGCGACATGCCTTTCCGGGCCGCTTCGTCCTTTTGGACCCACGGTCGGAAGTCGGACGCTTTGAGGTCCGGAAAGTTGAGCAGCAGATTGCCCATGTCTCCCTTGGGATCGATGACGATGGAAGGGATGCCGTCGATAGCGGCTTCTTCGAGGAGGGTGATCCCCAGCCCCGTCTTGCCGCTGCCCGTCATGCCGACGATGACCCCGTGCGTGGTGAGGTCCTTCGAGTCGTACAGGATCAGGTCGTCCTCGATCTCGCCCTGCTGCATGTCGAACGACTTGCCGAGGTAGAACGCACCGAGCTTTTCGTAGTCGATCATGAGGGGCTGAGGGTCGGATGTTGCGGTCTCGTTCGCCCCTCTCCCCTTGGGGGAGAGGGGCCGTTTTCTCGCTTCAGCGAGAAAGCAGGGTGAGGGGTCGGCGGCGGGTCAGCATCGGTGCTCAACCGTGCATCGCCCCCTCACCCTGCTTTGAAGCCATCGGCTTCAAAGCTGTCCCTCTCCCCCAAGGGGAGAGGGTGTTCTCAAGCCGAAGCTCCCTGTAGACAGCACGATAGTTGACGGCTACAACGCACGCAAACCTGTCTGACGGTGGTAATTTACGTGACCTACGCCGGGCAAATTCATTCTTACCGACTTGTCAACGGGAGGACATGCTCGTGATTTTCTCGCAGTTGCTCGCTCAAGTTCCAACACCAGCGCCCGAAGAGACATCTGGCGTCCAAGAGGCCCCTCCGTCCGATCTCTGGGCTCAGTGGGCCAACTTCAAGGACGAGGCCTTCGACTACCTGCAGGCTCATGGCCCCCAGTTGGTCGTGAACATCGTGTCCGCGATCGTGATCTACTACGTGGGGAAGATCATTGCGGCGATCCTCACGCGGATGCTGGGTCGTGTGCTGAAACGAGCGAAGATCGACGAGATGCTCGTTCGCTTTCTCACGAACATCATCTACTACGTGCTGTTGGCCGTGGTCGCGATGGCAGCGCTCGAACGCCTCGGCGTGGAGACGACATCGTTCGCAGCCGTGCTCGCGGCGGCCGGCTTCGCGATCGGGATGGCTTTGCAAGGTTCACTGGGCAACTTTGCCGCCGGGGTGATGTTGATTGTCTTCCGGCCATTCAAAATGGGCGACTTCGTCGAAGCCGGAGGCGTGACGGGCGTCGTCGAGGAGATTGCCATCTTCAGCACCATCCTCCGCACGCCCGACAACCGACGTGTGATCGTCCCCAACGGTGAGATCACCAGCAGCGTGATCACTAATAACTCGCACAACCCCACACGCCGCATCGACCTCGTGATCGGTTGCGGGTACGGCGATGACCTATTAGCAGTCAAGTCATTCCTCAACGACGTGATCGACGAAGAACCGCGCATTCTTGACGACCCGGAACCACAAGTTGCCGTCAGCGAGTTGGGCGACAGCAGCGTCAACTTCATCGTCAGGCCGTGGGTCAATACAGTCGACTATGCTGCCGTGAAGTACGACCTCACCGAACGCATCAAACTGGGATTCGATCAACGCGGGTTCAACTTCCCGTTCCCGAGCCGGGATGTGTACACGCATGCGGAGGGGTGACTATTCAATGTACGGTGCCTCGATGCCGATGTGGCACCAGTACACGACATCTTGCTGACTTTCGCGAACCCTTGGTATCAAGCTACTGTCAGAGATGATGAACGTAAAACACTTGACTTTGGATCGATCGAGACCGATACTATCGATGGAGGCTCGGCTGCGGAACGACTCATTGGGTGGTTCCAAAGGCATTGCCTCTTTTTTCTTGCGCCTGCATCAAATTCGGCCAGAGCCATACGGGTTGGGAACGTATGCGATTCCCCAAGTCTTGAAAACTCGTTCATCGTTTTCACCCTCACCGACAAATTGAATTTGGTTCAGCCACGGTCCAAATTCATCAGCAATTTCTGATCGCGTCGGGCCGTCCATACCCTGTGACGGCAACCGAAATCCCCAATTGAGGCAGTAGATACACATGTCTGCCGCTTGAACCGGGTAGGTCATGTCAGAGGAGACGAAGAATGGTGCAGGTACGATCCATGCTGTTCGATAGCGCCCCGTTGTTGAGCGCGTGAAGTAGGCCTCCATCTGTCGGACGAACTTACGATCAGCCGTCTTCTCAACTTCGTCCAGTATGAGCAAACCGTGTTCTCTTTTTGATTCGAGAAAATAGAAGAATCGTTCCAGCAGAAAGACATGATCTTTGCGAAGGAATTCATCAGGGACGGAGCCGGATGGTTGCCTTACGCTGGAAGGAATGATCGTTGCAAAGAGGACCGCATCGTGATCTCGCAGCAACTCGAATGTCCCTCGTGCCATCTCCAGACAAGCTTGACCGTAGGCCGTGAACTCATCGCGTGTGGGCGTCTTTTTTTCCAGCCCCTTTGTGAGGAAGCCACGACAATGCTTCCGACGAGATTCGGCACTCATGGGCGGCGATTGGCTTGCGAACCGAAATCGTTTCTTATCCAGTAGAGTGCTCCCTTTCAATTCCTTTCGATAGAGATGCAGGCTGGCTCCAAAGCAGTCACGCTCCAATCGCTGCATGGCCTGCACGAAAGGCCAGAGCTTGCCGTCGTTCAAAGCGACCCCACCTCGCACTTCGTACGGCATCTGCTTGTGGTCATGTCCGCTCTCGTCAAGAAACAGCAGCCAACTCACAATTCCTGTTCCTAAATTTGGACGAATGCAGGTTCAATCGATCGGGCCTAATTGTCAGGAAACCAACAGATTCCGAGCGACAAAATGCAATCGAGCACAGCGATATGACTTGATGTTACTCTTAATCCAGAATCTGAATGCGGATGTTGCGCCAGCGGACTTGTTTGCCGACCTTTTCGGCGTTGTTGCCGATGCCGTGGACTTGCAGGGCGATGATGCCTTTGGAGGTCATGTCGTCTTCAAAGTCGGCTCGCAACTCGCCGTTGAGATAGGTTTTGATCGAGTCGCCTTGGCATTCGATGCGCGTGAGATTCCAGCCGTGGACGTTGGTGAGTTTTTGTCCCTGGGTTGAGAATTCGTCACCGTCACCGCCGTGAATGCCGGGGTAGAGCCAGCCGCGTCGGGCTTCGTCGTAGACGCCGACGGACCACATGCGGTTACGTTCGGGTTCGACGTCGATCTCGGATTGATAGCCATGCACACGGTCGGCCGGGACTTTGCGTGTCTTGCCATCCTTGCCGGTGACTTCGGTGTCTTCGTCGTAGAACAAGCTGCGAAATTGAATGCCCGAGTTGAGGACCGGGTCGACCTTCCACCAGCACTCGAAGATGAAGTCGCCGTATTGCTCTGTGGTGCAGAGGAAACTGTTGCCCGTGTCGGGAACAGACGTGCCCACGATGCAGCCGTCTTCGACGGTGTACTTCGCATCGCCACTGTGTTGCTCCCAGCCATCGAGTGTTTCGCCATCGAAAAGGGAATGCCATTGAGGCCCGCTTGACTCCTCAGCGCTAAGCGAGTGGGAAGCGGCGACGAGGACGAGCAGGGCACACAGACACTGATGGAGGCGACAAGACAACATGGATGGTGACTCTCTTTCGGCGGGTCAAATCGTGATGGGACCGATCATGCTTTGATGCGGGATTCAATGCAGACACATTGCTGTTCCATCATGCCGTGGCTTGCGTCTCTTGCCAAGGCGCATGACGTGAGTCCGCCAACATCTCAAGTTGTGGCCTTCCACTGTTGACGCGTCGGCCATGTTGCGTTCAAATTCGAGGCAGAGAGTCACCGGTCGCTCGGCTCGCTCGGCACATTGATATTCTTCGATGTGCATCGTGAGGTTTATTGGGCTACATTCATTTCGAGGCCATTGACCGACACTCGTTGGAAAGGCTTTTCATGCCCGCAGCATCATGCGATTTTTGTGATCAACCAGCCGTCATTCATGAGACATTGGCACGTGCGAATGTCGTGAAGGTGCGGCATCTCTGTCGGACTCACGGGCTGCGCCTGTGGCGGTCGGCCGTCGATCCAGCGATCGAGCAGGCGATGCGGGCCAGCAACAAGCCATCCTTGAAGACCGTGCCAGCGACGACTCCGGTTGAATTCAAGCGACATCGGAGCGATCACTGATGGCAAGACCACTCGGGACGCATGCTGATACTGATTGAGCGTCCCGCTCACGCTGCGGCTGTCAGGATTCGCCGTTCTCTGAGTCCGAGTTTGACTGTTCCTCTTCCGCGACTTCCACCGGATCGACCAGAGCGATGACGGTTTGTCCCGGCTTGGGTGCCATTTCATCGTCGACGGTCACGACTTTCAGTTGACCGCTCTCGTTGATGACAAATAACAGGATCGCAGTTCCCTGGTATCTTCGCTGAAAGGCTTCATAGTTGAACTCTTCGGTGAGCTTCGTGATCTTGACAATCGCCCCTTGCTCGAACCGCTCGTTGAGGAGCTGATTGATCACGTCTTCCCCAAACAGGAGTCGAGCCCGCACACTCTGTGGAGCCGACTCCTGTTTCTCGCTTCTGCGATGGGGGAAGATCTGATACACCTCGGCGCGACCGAACAAGCTCCTCAGGTGTAATGCCGCCAGTGAGTTCACTTCGTCGTTGGGTGTCATCGCCAGAAAGCGGCCAATGCCGCCGAGGTTGAGACGTTCGAGCAGGCGTTCGGACAGAATGTTGCCCTCTCGGGTTGGTAATCCTTCCATGCGAGCGGCCTGAATGTTCCAGCGGTTGACGTCGACCAATAGCACTTGGAATCCTGCGTCCTGGAGGGCGTGTGCAATGGCTCGAACGCCCGCGTGTGCTCCGGCGATGAGGACGCCTTGCGGATTCTCGACCGCCAGTCCGAGTTTTTTTGCGAGCGGAAACGCAGTGAAACCGTAGACACAAACCGTGCCAATGATGATCAGAAATGTGGCCGGCACGAGCCCCGTGCCTTCGTCATCCATCCGCAATGCGAAGACCGACGACACGGCGGCGGCGACAATCCCGCGGGGAGCGAGCCAGGAAATGAACACCTTCTCCTGCCACGTCAGACTCGACCGCATTGTGGACAGCCACACCGACAGCGGCCGCACGACAAGAATCATTGCCACAAGAAACGCAACGCCTCGCCAACCGAGCATGCTGAACCCGGCCATGTCCAGCCGGGCAGACAGCAGGATGAACAGAGTCGAAATCAGCAAGACACTCAGGTTCTCTTTGAACTCGAGAATATGTTCGATATCCGTACCCGGCTGGTTCGCCAGAACGACGCCCATCACGGTGACGGCGACGAGTCCGCACTCGTGTTGGATGAGGTTCGATGCGGTGAACGCCGCGACGACGAACATCAGCGTGACGGGATTCTGGAGATGATCGGGGATCGTGTGCCGTCGCAGGAGCCACCCCAACCCAAGCCCCGCGATGGCCCCGATGCCTCCGCCAGCGACGATCGTTTTAAGGAGCCCCAGTGTCGCTGCTACGCCTGCACCCTCAAACGCGGTGATCGTTCCGCCATTGAGCCAAGTGGCGCGGGCCTCGGCTCCGGCTTCAAACACCAGCACGGCGAGGACCGCACCGATCGGATCGATAACGATGCCCTCCCATCTCGCAATCGAACCGACACGGCCAATCGGGCGAATTTGACGGAGCAGGGGACCGATGACTGTCGGCCCGGTCACAACCAGAATGGACCCCAGAAGCAGCGACTTGAGCCACCCGAATCCCAAGAGGAAGTGTGCCAGCAATGTGCCGCCTCCCCATGTCGTCAACACGCCGATGGTCAAGAGGCTCAGTAGTGAGCCGCCAATTTCACCCAGTTCACGAAACCGCAGGTTGAGACTGCCCTCAAACAGGATGACGGCGACAGCGAGTGAGACGGCGGGGAAGAGGACGTCGCCGAGCATCTCGTCCGGGTGCAAGAAACCGGTGACAGGTCCGGCGATGATCCCAAAGGCGAGCAGAAACAAGATCGACGGCAGCCGTAACCACGACCCGATCCACTGAGCAGCCGTGCCCAGCAAGAACAGAGCGGCGATCGCCACTCCCAGATGTTCGCCGTGTTCCATGAGAGTTGTGGCCGTGAGTGATGTTGTGGCCGTGAGTGATCATGACCAGAAGTGGCGGCAAGTTAGCACTCTGCCCTCTCACATCACAACTCAAGCGCGACCTGTAGCTGAACTCGCAAGAGTTCAGAATTCCAAGAGGTTTCAAAGCGGCTGAATTCTGGCGAATCCAGCTACATTTTTTGCTCATAGCTTATCGAGCAACGAGTGACTTCATCTCGGCGACAGCTTCCGTGAAGCCGACCATCACGGCTCGGGCGACGATGCTATGTCCGATGTTGAGTTCGCACAGATCGGGGATGTCAGCAATGCGGCTGACATTGCGGTACGTCAGGCCGTGTCCCATGTGCAACACGAGTCCCTGACGCACGGCGTGTTCGCCCGCTTTGACGAGTGTCAGGAATTCTCGCTCCTGCGATTTCTCGTCGGCCGCATCGGCGTAACGCCCGGTGTGCAGTTCGACCGCTGCGACTCCCAACTCCTTCGCCGCATCAATCTGGCGTTCGTCCGGATCGATGAACAGACTGACTTCGACGCCACCTTCTGTCAGCCGATTGGCACACTCTCGCACGCGGTCTCGATTGCCAATGACGTCCAGCCCCCCTTCAGTCGTGACCTCTTCCCGCTTCTCCGGCACGAGCGAGACCTGCCCCGGCTGCACATCGAGCGCGATGTTTGTCATCTCGTCCGTGGCGGCCATCTCGAGGTTCATCTTGACCTGCACGGTCTCCTTCATCACCCGCAGGTCGCGATCTTGAATGTGTCGCCGGTCTTCGCGGAGATGCAAGGTGATGCTATCCGCTCCGCCCAACTCGGCCAGCGCCGCCGCCCAGACCGGGTCCGGCTCGTTCGTCCGCCGCGCCTGACGGACTGTGGCCACGTGATCGATGTTGACGCCAAGGGCGGGCATGGTCGGTACTCCAAGGGAAATGGTCGAAGGTTGAGTGTTGAGAGTTGAGGGTCGATGGTCAAGAGCGGGGTTGCCCGGTCAGCGTCCGTATGACATCGTACGTCGCACCAAGGTTCAGGCTGACGATTCCGGAGACACCCTTTTTGCCCGCAGAGCAGATTTTCATCGGACTGACGACAGCCATCCTTTGCGGAATCGGGCTCTACCGGGAGTATTGGTTTCTCACAGAGACAAGCAAAGGGCGTTGGCTCGCCAAAGCGTTTGGATTACTCACAGCGTTGTGGATTCTCCGCAGCTTGTTGGCTCTGGGCGTGATCTTCGGCCTGTCGCTTTCTCTGGGAATCATCAACCCCGTTCGCTGGTAACGAACATCGTCGCTTGCGGTTTCGCACGGCTTACCGGGTGGGATTCTCGTACCAGATGACGCCCAGGTTATCCCGCTCCTCACACGTCATCACATCAAGGTCTCCGTCAGCATCGAGATCCAGCAACTCCAGACGATCGAATTTGATCCCCAGTTCCGTACCGCTGATAGGATGCATCTGCCAGTCTCCGGTGATGCTTTCGGTTGCAGACATCCAGAACACCCCGTGTTTGTCCTTCGCAATAGCCGTGGAGACGACGAGATCGGCTTTGCCATCCCTGTTGATATCCCCGACGACAACGGCTTTTCCGGCACCACCTTCTACCGGCAGGGGAATCACGTACGACTCCCACGCCTCCTGGCCGAACGACCTTCGATAGACCTGCAAGCCCGAGACACGTGACTGAGCAACGATTTCATGTCTCGCATCACCGTCGAGATCTCCGACTCCCAGGAACATCATCTCCAGATCGGTTCCGCCGATCGTGTGCAACGGCCACTTGCCCTCGGGTGAGCCCGCCTCGGGCGAGCCAGTGTTCTCCAACCACTTGACGCCCCGCGTCTGTTCCCTACGGTCCGAGTAGAGAACATCCGCATCACCATCCTCGTCCATGTCGACGGCCCGCAGCGACATGATCCAGCCGGCCTGCGTGAGCGGCGACAGCGTCCATTGCGAAACGTCGCGCGGCTCCCCTCCCGGCGACAGCCGACTGATCGTCGCACCCCGACCCTTTGACCCCACAATGAGTGTGACCTCACCTTCATCGAACCGTAGTGGCAGACAATACATCCACATCTGTTGACCCGCCGTCGCAGGAATCGCCTGCGTCTCCCACGCAGCCGCTTGCCAGTACAGATCGACATCACTCGGTGCCCAGTGGACGAACACGGTGCGAGTCTTGCCTTCACAGCAACTGATGACATCCATCGCTCCGTCACGGTCCACATCCACGAAGACGGCATCCTCTGGGGAGTTGACACGCCCGACCTCTACCGACGGCCACTTCTCCTTTGCGAGTGTAGCCCCGGGATTGCGGCAGATGCGAATCACTCCCCCCTCTTCCCATCCGGTGACGACATCCATCAACCCATCGCCGTCCACATCCGCCAACCGCACGCCGTCCGCGCCTTGAGAGGCATCATCGATCGTATGCATCGCCCAAGGTTTCTCATCGCCATCGGAGAGCCGGGCAACACAGAGGAGAATCGTGAATGCAAGAAGAGGATTCAGTAAACGAGTCATTGTGATGAGTTCTTTGGATACGGAGTATGAAACTGATCGAGGCGACACTCCTTCTCTCTCCGATGGAGAATACCAGCATCAGAGAAGGAGCGACCGTTCCTCAATCAGGTTGTCGGAATCACGGTCGACCATGTACGCACCTGTCGTTTCGTCCAATCTGACGATGCCTGTGGGAGACCGGTCGATGTAGTGCACACCGACGCAGTCGTCGATCGCGATGCCCGGTTGGATGCGGCCTTCTTTGAGAAGTCGATGATACTCGGGGCGACGGTCGGCTTCGCCGTTGTAGTGGGGGCAGCAGCTGTCGGGGAGGAAGCCGAGACAGTCCAGAGCTTCGAGACGATCTGCGTAGGAGTCGGTGACGCCCTGCTCGAACCAGCAAATGGCCCCCGCACTCCAGCCGCAAAGGACCGTGCCGCGCTCCCACGCATCGCGGAGCAGTGCGGGCAGATCCCATTCCCGCCAGACGGCCAGCATACTTTTCGTGTTGCCTCCACCGACGAGAATGACATCCTGTGCTGCGATCCACTCGCTCACATCAGGTGTCCGTGCGAACAACGGTAGATGTGATCGCACACATGTCAATCCGTCGGAGATCTCCTCAAACCGTTGCACATACGCAGCAGCATCCCCACTGGCAGTGGCGATGAACCCGATCTTCGGTCGCGACTGTCCTGTCAGCTGGAGGCAGTAGTCAATCAGCGGTCCGTTGTCTCGCTCACGACTCAGGCCTCCGATCGCGACGATGTGACGTTGAGGCGGGTACGATTGCGTCGGCATTGAGCCTCAGTCTTACTGTGACAGGAACAGTGAGCGGTCGGACTCGCGGATGATGTCCATCACCGTGCCGCCGAAGAACCAGCGGGCGAGGCCGCTGTGGTCACTGTTACCGAGCACAATGAGATCCGCTTCGGACTCGACCGCGTGGGGTAGGAGTGTCTGATTCATCGGCCCTTCCAGGACATGGCAATTCGGCTCGACGCCGTGGCGATGGCAGTATCTCGTTGCTTCGGACAGCAGGCGTTGACTGCGATCGTCATTGTCGAAGCAGACAATTTCCAACACCGACTCGGCGCAGATATGGAGACGGACGAATTGTTTGAGAGTGCGAGCCGAGTCCGCTGCTCCGCTCAGGGCAGCGAGGACGCGTTTGACAGGACGGTACTCGTCTGAAACCGCAAGGATCGGTCTCACACCCTGTTCGACGAGCCGAATCAACTCCTCACTGCCCGACTCCAGACTCGTGTCCTCAAAGGAAAGGTTGGTGCCGCAGATGAACAGGTCGTAGAACTGAAACTCCTCGACGGTCTCCACCATCGAGTCCCCCTCGCGTTCGACGATCTGGAAGGGGATGCCTTGTGCCGAGCAGCGATGACGGAGTTCCTCGACGGCAGCCAGCATGACTTCTCGGGCGTCAGCCACGCTTTGTCGACGCAGTTCGCGTGCCCAGCCCGCAGCAGCAATCCCCTGCAACCGTCCGACAACTGTCGAAAGTCCGCCCGACTCCTCAACAACAGCCGTTAACTCTGCCTGATGGCGAAGAGCGAGGTCGGTTGCCTGTTGGACAATGCCCGTCACCCGCTGAGTGTCACTGAGATCAACCAGGATACGTTTGATCATGTCACCACCTTCGCTGAGAAAGAGACTTGAGACGCCCGAATGGCAAACGTCCTGAGCGTCTGAACCGCCCGAATTGACGCTGGCGGAGTTGATCAGTGCGAGAGGGGAGGTGAAGAAATAAGAACGTATCCAGTATGCGCTCTGGCCCGCCAAATCTCAAACAATTCCGCAGGCATTCGGCGGTCGTGTCCGATTTGTCAAACTGGGGATGATGTCTTCGATTCCGTCGAGAGAATTCTGGCTGAAACGGATGTAGGCGCTGATTGGTGGTGGTGCGGATGTTCAGAAGGATACCCTCCATGGGTGTGTGTCGTTGTCTTGAGGTTTGGAACCTCTCGCATCACGAGATGCTGAACCTGGTCCAGGATGTGGGCGGAGACGTCGATGCCCAGGCGGAGGTCCAGGCGTGGGCCGCCTCGTCTGACAAGCACTGGCCGGCTGCCCAGACCACGCCACGGCGGGTCTCCCTCAGCGTTGATGGAATCATGTACTGCACGAACGAGCGGGAGCCGCCCCCCGATGATCCGCAGCGACAGCGGCTGAAGTGGCAGCAGATGCGGGTCGGCTGCATCGACTGGCAGGACGAACACGAGCGGTGGCACAAGCAGATGATCTGGGGCCGTGAAGAGGCGTCAGCCTTCGGAGCCAGCCTGGATCGACTCGCTTGTCGCTGCGGCTATCGCGAGGCCGAGGAGAAACTCTTCGCCGCCGACGGGGGCGAGTGGTGTTGGAACATTCATCAGCAATACTTCGCCGCCGCCCAAGGCCTCCTCGACTGGTCTCACGCCAGCGAACAGGTTTGGGACACCGCCCGCGTGCTGCATCCCGACGACGATGACGCCCGCCGCCAATGGGCCCGGCAGGCACTCACCTGTCTACACAAAGGAGGTGGCTGCGGCCTGCTCGCGTGGCTCACCGAAGAACGCTCCCGCTGGCGACGCGCCAAAGGCCAAGCCGTCGGCAAGCTGCTGAACTCCATCCCCTCCCCGAATCGATCGCACGGATTATCCCACTTACCGCAACCACGGCTGGCAGATCGGCAGCGGCATGATCGAATCGACCGCGAAGCCACTCGTCGGCTTGCGGCTCAAAGGCCCCGGCCTGCACGGGAGCGAACGAGGCGCCCTGGCCATCACCGACCTGCGAGCCACCGACCTCAACGGCCACTGGCACCAACTCTGGACCACCCTCACACTGAACGCCTGAACCACCACCAATGACGGACTACACCCGTCGCCGTTGGCTCGCGGCTCAGGGGGACATCGGTCGGTCAAGAGAGGTTCCTGCAATCGGCCTCATTTCGGGAATCTGGGGGAGTAAAACCTTGGTCACCCGTTGACGTTCGGGGAGAGCGTGCGTAGTAATTCCTGTGAGGAACGGAATTTCCGGAAAATTCATCCGACCGGCAGAAATTGCGTTTACCGAAGGGGGTGTTGTGGTAGCATAGTGGACTTGACGCCTGCGAGGCGTTGTTTTGTCAAGGGTGATCACAAATCGCAGCAGTACGTTGCGAGGTGACATCCAAGGACGGCAGAACCAACCTGGGAATCAACGCATGGCGGATTCCCGGTTCTCGGGGAGATGGTAAGGATGCTGCCGATGAGAACCTGCAAGCTTAGGCCGTATGGCCCGACTTCTTCATTCACCGACCTCGGGTCACCAATGTTCGACCTCTGGTCCCTCCTGAGTGATGCTCAAGTGCATGGAAGTCGAACCAGAGATGCTCAAGTGCATCGAAGTCAAACCAGAGATGCACGTGTGCATCGACATCGCATGCGGTGTGGCATTTTGCTCGGCTGACCGACGATTAGGGATGCCGACGATTCCATTTTCTGGGAATGATGCAGAAGTCCTGATCCACGAGGTTGAGTCCGTGACCAAGTCAGGGTACGAAAGAGGAAACAAACAACACACACAGAAAATGTACGGACCGACATCGAGAACATTGCCGTGATCGATTCGTGTCCATTTCAAAAATCCACTGAAGTGACGATGGCTTGGCCAAGGTTGGCCGGTCGCCACAACAGTCTGACATTTGACTGACGACGAGGAGCAAAAGACGTGTATCGACTTGACCAGGGATTGAAGGCACTCACCCAGGCTGCCGGCAAACGGGGCTTCCTGACGTTTCAGGCTGTGGACGAATTCCTGCCTGACGAGGGAGGCGACCCCACGTTGGTGGACAAGATCATCCTCTGCCTGGAGGAACTCGATCTGCCTTTGGTGAACGATCCGGCTGCCCCGAATACCGTGGCTGAGAAAACCAAGGCCAAAGAGGCTGAGAAGGCAGAAGAGCCCAGCGATGCGGCCAAGTCCATGATCGAACCGGAGACGGTGGCGGCCATGTCGTCACGCGATCCGATTCGCATGTATTTGTCGCAGATGGGGAACATTCCTCTGCTGTCTCGTGAGGATGAGATCTTCCTCGCCAAGCAGATCGAGATCACGCGTAAGCGGTTCCGTCGCACACTCGTTGAGTCGGACTTCGTGCTGGAATTCGCCGTCGACACTTTGGAAAAAGTGCACGCGGGCGACCTGCCATTCGAGCGGACACTGCGCACGTCGGAGACAGAGAACTCCCGGAAAGAGCAGATCCTCGGTCGCATGCCGACGAACCTGCCCACGCTTCGTCGTCTGATGGATGAAAACCGTCGCGACTTCGAGATCAAGACAAATGCCGGATCGAAGAAGGATCGCGAAGCTGCTGCCGAGCGGATGGTCGTTCGTCGCCGCAAGATGTGCACTTTGTGTGAAGAGCTGTCGGTGCGAACGCATCGCATGCAGCCACAGGTGAAGCGGATGGAGCAGATCGCTCAGCAGATGACTCAGGTCGAGCAGGAGATCAAGAAGCTCAAACGTCGTCAGCAGACACGTCAGACGGATAATGAGATCCGCATGCTCGAATCGCAGATCACTGATCTCGTTGACATGACGTTGGAGACACCGGACGAGTTTCGTGCTCGGCTGCGGAAGATCAAGCACCGCTTCGATGCCTGGACACATGCTAAGCAGCAGCTCTCGGGCGGTAACTTGCGACTGGTGGTGTCGATCGCGAAGAAATACCGCAACCGCGGCCTGTCTTTCCTCGACCTCATTCAGGAAGGCAATGCCGGTCTGATGCGGGGTGTCGAGAAGTACGAATACCGTCGCGGCTATAAGTTCAGCACCTATGCCACGTGGTGGATTCGCCAGGCCATTACCCGTGCGGTCGCTGACCATGCCCGGACCATTCGGATCCCGGTGCACATGTTCCAGAGCATCTCGACGCTGAAGGCGAAGAGCGAGCAGATCCGTCAAGAGACGGGTCGCGAGCCGACGATCGAGGAGTTGGCGAAAGAAGTCGGTCTCGGTGTCGAAGAGACCGAACGAATTATGAAGACGTGGAAGCATCCGATCTCGCTCGACACGCCCGTCGGCGAGAGCGAAGACTCGTCGTACGGCGACTTCCTCGAAGACAACAGCGAAGGCACGCCGGCCGACTCGGCCATGCATCAGATGCTGCGGGACAAGATCAACCATGTCCTCAAGAGTCTGACCTATCGCGAGCGCGAGATCATCAAGCTGCGGTACGGCTTGGGCGATGGTTACAGTTACACGCTGGAGGAAACTGGCCGCATCTTCAAGGTGACTCGTGAGCGGATTCGGCAGATCGAGTCGAAGGCCCTGCGTAAGCTGCAGCACCACACGCGGAGCGATCACCTCAAGGGATTCGTCGAGTCGCTGTACTCGGATGGCGAGGGACTGGGCGAGCTACTTGGACAAGCTGCCCAGGCAGAGGAACCGGTCGGAGCCGGTGCCTGATGAGGTCGCGCTCCCGCGTGAGTCACGGCTAAACGGAGATCATGAGTCCTGTTTCGCCGCGAACAACGGGAGCCTTCAACTATCAATTCAAAGGGATGTGCACGGATGCACCTGTTCTTTTCCGTCGGCGAACCAAGCGGCGACGAGCATGCGACCGAAGTGATCGAGGAGATTCTCTCTCGTCATCCCGAGGCTCGCATCTCTGGATTTGGCGGTCCGTGTATGGCACGGACCGGGGTTGAGCAGCTGTACCCGCTCGCCAGGCATGCGGTGATGGGGCTCTTCAGAGTCCTGCCCCTGCTGTTGATGTACATCAAACAGCTGCGTCGAGCGGGCCGCTGGTTTCGCAATGAGCGACCTGATGCGGTCGTTCTCGTTGACTGCCCGGGGTTCAACTGGTGGATCGCCCGGCAGGCGAAGAAGTACGACATCCCGGTGTTCTACTACCTGCCGCCTCAACTTTGGGCGTGGGCACCCTGGCGAATTCGCAAGGTGCGTAAGTACGTGGATCACATTCTCTCGGCATTGTCATTCGAGGTTGAGTGGTATCGACAGCGAGGGGTGGAGGTTGAGTTCGTTGGCCATCCGTTCTTTGCTGAAGTCGCACGGCATCCGCTGAACGACGAAGTGCTCAGTTGTCTGCAGGAGGATGAGCGGCGTGTAATTGGTGTGCTGCCGGGCTCGCGGACACAGGAGGTGAAGCGGAATTTCCCCGTGATGCTCAAGGTGCTCAGTCGGCTGCACGAGAAGCATCCGCATGTGCGATTTCCTGTCGCATGTTACAAACCAGAACATGTCGAGTTGTGCCGGGAATTGCTTGAGAAGAAACACCGACATTTGCCGCTGGCATTGCACCTCGGCCACACCTCGGAGATCGTCCATGCCGCCGAGTGTTGCCTGATGGTCTCGGGCTCGGTGAGCCTGGAACTGCTGGCTCGCGAAACGCCGGCTGTCGTTCTCTACCGCAGCAGTTGGATGATGGCGGCGTTTGCCCGCGTCTTCATCACTTGTCGTTACATGACGTTGGTGAACCTGCTGGCCGGTCGTGAGATGATGCCGGAGTTCCCCTTTGTCACCCATACATCACGATACGTCACACAAATGTCGAGTATTCTCGACACGTGGCTGTCGTCAGAACCTGATCGACAAGCCGTCATTCGTGATCTCTCCGACCTGCGGGAAGCCGTTGCTCACCCAGATGGCATCGAACGGACGGCTGCATCGATTCTGGAACAAGTTGAACCGAGAACGACCAAACAGGCAGCCTGAGCCTGGAGTGCAACAGCCAGTTCACTCCCTGTCGACCTCAGCACATCGCGCAAAGAGAAAGCCCAACGAGATTGTCGTCGGGCGTGGCCTATTGAACTTGTGTTCAGCTTTCAGTTGCTCGCATCTCCGTCATCCTCAATCGCGAGAATAATGGCAACAGTGGCACCAGCAACGCCGGCTCCAATTCCCAATGCAATCAGTTGCTTCTTGCTTAGACCGGTCAGTGGGTTTAGAAAACCGGTCCCGGTTGGCCATGAGAGTCTGGGGAATCTCCCCCCCTCTGAGGCGCTTCGAACCACAGGTCCGTCTTCCTCGACAATGACGAACGCGTTGAGGGCCTGAGGCGGTGCTGTGCCGGTCGCCCACATGCGGGCTGCGTAGGCAGTCTGTCCCACCTGCACAACGCACGATCCCCCCTGGAGCCCAGGCACGGCGAATTGACCTTTTTCGTCAGCGGTGACTTGATAATCTTCGCCGTTGGAATGCAGAGCGACCTTCAATCCGGCCCCCGGTTGTCCTGCGGAGGTCACCACATAGCCGCGTGCGACTCCGCCCTCGGCTAACTCCACGTCTCGAATCACAGGCTGCTGAGTTTCGGCAGAATCTGCTGAAGAATCCGCGAACGCTTGATGTGGAGCCACCAAAGTGAGACACACAATCCCTGTCAGTATCTGGTTGATATTCCGGCTCATAGATCCTTGCCCGTGAAAAACATCCATGTATGGCTCACTTGGGTTTGTACATCGGTTACTGCTGAACAGAGCGACAGTCAAAGTCGCTGCAGTTGTTGCCCCCTGTATGAATGGCAGTAATTCTTGTCAACATCGACAGGTCTCCAGACATTGTCTCGCGTCAGGTGATTGAGTCTGGACTCAACCTCACGCCACGTAACTCACCTATTCCCCGGACCGAGATTGTGCTAATCAGCAAAACCCTCAAAGTTTGCCTCAAGCCCACGGTCTCAATCTGTCGACGGTCCGCCTCTCCCTGGGTGGGTGGCCATGGGGTTTTTTGAGCCTGTCGGCACTCCTGTTTACGAACATCGCACTCTCGATGCCATCGAAATACACCAATTGGATGACTGGGATGCCTGCGGGAAGTCTCAATCGACACATCTGCCTGATTCTGTGCATGGCTGCCATAACGTGCAGTTTCACCGGCTGCTCGCAGATGTCTCTGACCAAAAGACAGGTGCGCAGGTATCGTCCGTCAAATTTGCCCAAACACTTCGCTGCCAAGCCGATCCAAGACTACTCACAAATCGATCTCACGCCTTATGCGAAAGCGACTGCAAATGAAGAAAAACTGCATCCAGGTGATCGCATCGCAATTCAGCTCAATTCGGGAGCCTGGGGCGAAGAGGCTAAGCAAGTTTGGAAGGTCGGCATCGATGACACAGGCCAAGCGGTTCTGCCTCAAATCGGGGCGGTTCGACTGGCGGGCCTGACTCAGGCAGAGGCCGAAAAGTCGATCGTGCATGCAAGTCAGACACGGCAAGTCTTTCTCACCCCCACAGTGAACATCGCCTTGGAGGAGCGTCCCGATCGCACTGTCAAGGTCATGGGAGCCGTGAACCAACCGGGTGAACTCGCAGTCAATCGTGAGAACCTGTCGCTCGCCGATGTGATCGTGCGGGCAGGAGGACTGTCAAACACGTCGACAGGACGGATCGTCGTCAGCGGTGGAACAATTGACTCCAGTCCCGAGATGACTTCGCAGCGAGGCACGTTGACATCGATTGGCCAAGGTCAGATCCCCGCCCGGACAGTCAGTCTGGCAGAGGCAGCACCGGCGGAATTGGCCGAGATCACCGTCCCCCAAGGGGCTGTGGTGTCGGTCGAACAAGCTCCTCAGTCAGGGATTCAGGTGATCGGAGTGATCCGCAATCAGCTTGTCGATCTCCCTCCGGGCAAGAACGTCCGTCTGCTGGATGCACTGGCAATGGCGGGTGGTCCAAGCTATTCCAACTGGATTCTCGATCGGGTCGACGTGATCCGCAAGTCACCCGATGGCCAGTCGACCATCCGAATCAAGTGCTCGATTCGAGGTGCCAAGAACGACTCCCGTAAAAACATCCTGCTCGCCTCTCATGACGTTGTGAGTGTTGAAGAGAACATCGTGACCTTCACACTCTCGACGGTGCAATCGTTATTCGCAGTGGGGACCTCCGGCATGCGACTGGCGGTCCCGTAGGCAAGAGCCAAGCTCTGGTGCACATCGAGCCCGATGCGCTAGATCTGATCCCCCTCAATTCGTCAGACCGGTGAGTGCAGCTGTGCAAATCGATCCTTATCAAACTCCCGATCCTTCCGAGTCATCACGTGGATCGGATCCGTTTGATTCGTTCATCCGGTTTCTGCACGTCGTGAATCGGCGGCGGATGATCCTGATCTATGCGGTTGCCGCTGCCGTTTGCGTGGCGGTCATCTATTACAAAAGGATCCCCCGACAGTATGCCGCATCAGCCTCATTGATGATTCGGCAGGTCTCGACTGATCCAAAACTGGAGACGTCGCTCGCGGCTCACGGTCTGCTGTCCAGCTACAAGCAATTGCTTCTCAGTGATCCTGTCCTCATCAGCACGGTTGAGCACTTGCAGGTTCGTCCCCCGGAACTCGCCGGACAAACCGAGCGTTCGAAGTGGCCCTCAGCTCTGCGAAACATGCTGTCGGTTTCGTTCTCGTCAGAGGAAAATATCCTGTATGCCAAGTGTCAGTCGAAAGACCCCGCAGCGACCGTCCATGTCCTGGAATCGCTGACCACGTCCTCGTCCAAATTCATGGAGGACTTCCAACAGGATATGTCGCTCGACCTGGTCACCCGGTTGGACAGCGAACGCCATGAGCTTGAAGAACGGTTGTTCGCACGCGAACGAGATTTGCTGACCGCCAGGAAGGAATGCGGGGACATCAGCCTCTCCGAAGACTCCGAGGAATCTCACCCGCTAGTGCAGCGGGTTGCCCAACTCAACAACGAGTTGACCACCGTGAGGCGTCGGCGTCTCGAGCTGGAGTCGATGTACTCCTCGATGATGATTCTTGTGCAGTCGAATTCCGATCTCACACAGGCACTCCAGAAACTCGCGACCATCGTTGGGCCAGAAGTCTTGCTGCGCATCCCCGGACAGGCAGCGACCAACGCCCAGACGGTCCGTCTCTTGCAAGACGAACTCAAACAGATGGAGTCCGAGTTGACCGCTCTGAGTCGACACTACGGGTCGGGCCATTCCGAGATCGTTCGTCGTCAGTCACTCGTTCGCTCACAGCAACAACGACTCACTACGGCACAGCAGGAAATGCAGCAACAGCTGAGCATTGGCCTGCGTGATCCCAAAGTCGGACGATGGATGCTCGAAACGGTCCGAGCCGAACTGACAACCATTCAACAGTACGAAGCGGCTTTGCAATCTGAATATCAAGCCGCAGAGGGTCAGGCACTGGCGCTCAGCGATAAACTGGCGGACATTCGTGTGTCAGAACGAGAAGTCGACATCCTCCGGCAACTGCACACGTCGCTACTCAATCGACTCAGTGCGATCGACATTGGTCAGGGAAGCGGTGCATTCCGCGTCGCCGTGCTGACTGAACCGCTGACACCAACCAGTCCCGTCTATCCGGTACTGAGCAAGATCGTCATTCAGTTTACGATGGCCGCTGTGCTTTTGAGTCTGGGTACGATCTACGTGATGGACATGCTGGACGACCGCCTGCGATCACCCGAGGAGGTTCGTGACCAACTTCACCTGCCAGTTCTCGGCATCATCCGAGAACTCCCTGAGGAAGAGTTGAAGCAGACTTCGTTATACGTTCACGACTTCCCTCAGACTGCTCAGAGTGAGTGCTTCCGAACATTGCGAACTTCGCTGGCTTTATCAACATCGGAGACTAACTGTATCGCGGTCACCAGTACCGAACCAAGCGAAGGCAAGACAACACTCACTGCCAATTTGGCGATTGCGTTTGCTCAAACCGGGCAACGGACATTGCTCGTCGACGCCGATATGCGGCGACCGGGGCTCTCGAAGCTGCTGGAAGTCAGAGCCCGGCCCGGACTGTCCGAAGTTCTGAGAGCAGAAACTGATGTCCCTGGCGAGTGTCGTGAGCGAACAGTCCCGACCGAGGTTCCCCTCTTGGACGTGATGCCCTGCGGGCCGCGCATCCAGAACGCGGGGATGTTGCTCTCCATGCCTGCACTGGCAGACATGCTCGACTGGGCTGTCTCGGAATACGACCAAGTGATCGTCGACTGCCCACCGTCACTCGCAGTCAGCGATGCGGCCATGATTGGTCGGTGTGTCGATGGCACCCTGTTCCTGCTGAATCCAAACAGCACGCATCGACGCAGCGTGCTCCGCGCGGTGCAGCATCTGAGGTCAATGGGCCTCAACCTGCTGGGTGTTGTCGTCAACTCCATGCAAGAGGAGAAGAAATCCGGGTACGGCGGATATGGCTACGGATACGGTTACGGTTACGGCTATGGCACCAAAGATGCCTATGGCGAGGAAGAGGACATCGCTGACCGGGCCGAGAATGAAGGTCCGTTGAGCGATGAGGATGAGTTGACCATCCCGCTCAGGAAGGCAGCCTGATTTGATGCTTGACTCAGCGGAATCTACCGCCGCACAGGCCCCACTGCCGGAACGTGATCTTTCATCAGATCGAGGCATCCGATCTCGAATGGCCGACCGTCTGAGCGTCTTGGAGTCGGTCTACGATCTGTGTCTCGTGATTGCGATCGTCTGCGTTCCACTGACAATGGCTGGCATTCGCGAGATTGGCGTTGCGATCTTCGTGGTCTGCAGTTTGACGATGGGAATCGTCTGGGCAGTCCGGCAACTGTTGCAACCGACCTCCACGACCCGATTCTCTGGGGCTGAGTTGCTCATTCTGTTGGCGGTCAGCCTCGTGGGACTGCAACTGATGCCTCTGTCGCCAGCAGTCCTCACATGGTTGTCTCCCTTCTCGACACAATACCTCTCCATTTGGGGTTCCGCCGAGGGCCGCCTGCTCGGGACACAGCCCTGGCAGACGATCTCAATGACACCCGAGTTGACACGATCCGGACTCGTCCTGCTGTTGGCGTATGCGACCTTCTTCCTTTCGTTGACTCATCGACTGCGGGCGTCGTCCGACATCGACCGTGTGATTCGGCTGATCGCTGTCGCTGCGACGATCATGGCGCTCATCGGACTGGGGCAACTGTTCTTCGGCAACGGTAAGTACCTGTGGCTGTTTGACCACCCTAACCGTCCTGCCACTGGAGCCGCCAAAGGCACCTTTGTGAACCCCAACCACTTCGCGGGCTTCCTCGCACTCGGGGTGGGGCCATTGATCTGGTGCTGGCAAACCCGACTGAAGTCGCCCACAGAGAGGTCACAGACCATTGGCTGGCAGACCGGATCGTCGTCACGTTCGATCCCCGCTCTAGTGCATGACTGGCCGGGAATCGCTCTGGCAGCTGTGTTTGTTGCCGCACTCTTCTCACTCTCACGGGGCGGCATCGTCATGTTGGGGATCGCGGGGGCTTTCGCCCTCATCGCGTCCGCACGCAATGTGCTCAAGGCCAGTCGCATGGCACTGCCTGTCATCGCGTTTGCGATCGCAGGCGTGATGGCATTTGGAGCCGACTCACTCACAGAAGAAGTCCAGTCCATTACCTCAGCGTCCTCCTTTCAGGAATTGTGGAAAGGCCGTGCTCAGCTGTGGCTCGCGTTAGTGCATGCGATCCCCTCGTTCTGGCCGGCTGGCTCCGGCTTGGGCAGTCATCCCGAAGTCTATCCCACTTGGTTATCGGTACAGAATACCCTGCGTTTCTCACACGCCGAGAATGGGTATCTTCAAGTGCTGCTTGAATTGGGTGTCCCCGGACTGATCCTCCTGTTCTCCGGCATCACCCTCTGCGCGCGGTGGTGTTGGATCGGTTGGCGCGTCGGCGATGATCGCGGAAGACTGCGCGTGATTGCCCTCTCGACCGGCCTGTTGGTCAGCGTGCTTCATTCGCTGATTGATTTCGTGTGGTACATCCCCGGATGTCTCATCATCACCCTCACACTCGCCGCCTGTGCCTGTCGCTGCTTTCAGCTCAACTCAGCCCACGAACCACAAGCAGAATCCGAGACCGTACCGGTTCGGCACTCTTGCGGGCCCGTGCTGGCATGGATGATGTTGCTCTGCATCCTCCCCATTGGACGAGCCAGTGCAGAGGTCCTGACACGAAACGTGACATCAGCCAACCACTGGAACGACTACCGAAGTCTCGCGATACGAGCCGGCAAAGAGCTGCAGGAGGAGTCAACTGAGTCGATCGATAGTCGCCTGGATTTGATGATCGACGAACTGGAGAGCTGTCTCGTTGCTGACCCTCAAAACCATCAGGCACTCACGAGCCTCGCGGCGCTTTCACTGCGACGATTCGAACTGAACGTCCGGAATGCTGAGAATCGCATGACCCTGAGGCAGATTCAGGACACCGTTCAGAATGCAGACTTCGCTTCCGATGACGAGATTCATGAATGGCTGACTCGTGCCTTCGGTCAACATGTCCATGACCTGGAACGGGCATTCACCGCTGCCCAACAGGGACTCCAAGGTCAGCCGTTGCGAGGAGAGGCGTACATTGTGCTTGCGGAAGTCGGTTTCGTCGCGGGGCTCGGTCAGGAGGAAAAGTCCGCCTTGATCAACGCGGCAGTCCGACTTCGACCGCACAATCCGGCTGTGCTGTATTCGGCTGGCGTGCTCACCTCCGAGACGGGCGACCTTGACGGTGCGTTTGCCTTCTGGAGCCGAGCCTACAGGCAATCACCCATGATTCGACATCAACTTATCAGCCGTCTTGCGCCGCATCTCTCCGCCATCGAGTTCGCCACGCGTCTCAACCCCGGTCCGGAAGGGTTGTGGCTGCTGTTCAAGGAGTACGGCAACATCAATCGCACGGAGGAACACCTCGCCACGGCTCAATTGTTTGCGCAGCACTTTGACCGGCTGCAGACCTTGGTCGAGCCGACCGACGCTCAGTTCTGGACACACGGGCATGAAATCTTCCAGGCGATGGGTGACGATGAGGCCGCACTCGATTGTTTGAAAACCGCCGTCCTTCTCAAACCACAAAGCGACACCAATCGCCGGACACTGATCTTTGCACTCATTGATCACGAGGATTTTGACGCCGCTTTACGTCAACTTGACTGGTATCGCCTGCGTTACCCCGATGACAAAGAGATCACCGAGGCCCTCGCGCAGGTCCGCAGCCAAGTCGCGACCAGACAAACCGCAACCACCGGCGACCGCATCTTCCGGTAAGCGATCTGTGGGGAGAGTTCCGGCATCGTCCGACGACAGGAGCCATGTGATGAAGACTTGCCGCTTGAGATTCAGGGATCCTACTCGCGTTGAGTCATCCGTGTGATTCCAGCGCCCTCCTGTCAAACCCGAGGAGTGACTCACCACACCGATCCGTCGGCGCGTGATTGCCCCGTCGCGTTCGCAATGAGTCCCAGACTCGATAGAATAGGTTCACGATGAGTTTGAGCGCGGGCCATGCGTCTCTCGAATGGATCACTCATCAATAGCGGACTCACTCTATTCGCCTCCAAGGACCGTGACGATGCCGAACCAGACTTCACGTCGAGACTTCCTCAAGCAAACAACCGTCGCGGGGGTTGCCCTCGGTGCACCGATTATTATTCCCTCGACGGTCCTCGGACGTGACGGCGGGACAGCCGCGAGTGACACAGTCCGCGTCGGCGTCATCGGTGTGGGCGGACGCGCACGACAGTTGATGAGCCAACTCCCTGCACCTGGCAAGCTCGTCGCAACAGCCGATTGTTACCAGGAACGACAGGAACAGGCTCGCCGAGAAAATCTTGTCGACGGCCCCGCCTATGACGACTACCGCGAGATGTTTGACAGGGAACAACTCGATGCGGTCATTATCGCCACTCCCGATCATGGTCGCTCGCTGCCGTGCATTCGGGCTTGTCAGGCGGGGCTGGACGTCTACGCCGAGAAGCCTCTCACTGCTTATATCAAGGAAGGCCGCGAAGTCGTCAAGGCGGCTCGCAAGCACAACACGATCTTTCAGGTCGGTACCCAACAACGCACGATGGAGTTAAACCGCTACTGCTGTGAGGTCGTGCGGTCAGGCGGCATCGGCGACATCAAGGTGGTGCAAGCCGTCAATTACACCGGACCTCGACGTTATGAGAGTCTGCCCGAACAACCAATTCCGGAGGGAGACAACTGGGACATGTGGTGCGGGCCGACGGAGCTGCATCCATTCAACAAGGACCTGCAGTTTGGCTGGATGCAGTGGCGAGCTTATTCAGGCGGCGAGATGACCAACTGGGGAGCCCACGGCGTCGACCAGATCCAATCGGCCCTCGGAAAGAGTCACACCGGACCGACCGAGCTCGAGCCGGTGACTCCCGGGCCGAATGGCAAGGTCAACATGCGTTATGCAGATGGTACGCTTGTCCGCTTCGAACTCGACGGCGGACCGGTCGGAGGTGCGATCTTCACCGGGACCAAAGCCAAGATCGAGATCAACCGCAACAAGTTCACGACCAACCCGAAGGACTTTCTGACCGATGCACCCGGCCCCGCTGAGCAACAGAAGTGGGAGGGGCCCGGCTGGACCGCCGCTCCTCATCTCGCCAACTGGCTCGAGTGCATCAAGACCCGTGAGGAACCCAACGCGGACGTCGAAATTGGGCATCGCTCAATCTCGGTCTGCCATCTCGTCAACATCACCCGCGAACTCGGTCGCAAGCTCATCTGGGACCCGGAACGAGAGGAGTTCGAAGGCGATGACGAAGCGAACGCCCTCCTTGATCGCCCCCGCCGCAAGGGTTACGAACTGCCGACTGTCTGAGAGTAGCCATCACGCTCCGCGTGATGAGCGGATTGAGTGTGAGCTTCCGAGAACTGAGAACGCGTGCAAGCGACACTGTCATCACGGCGGAGCGTGATGACGACTTTCTAAACGCAAACACGCCGCATCGGCTGCTGTGGCCGACGCGGCGTGTCATCTTCTGGTAATCGCCCCCGGAAGGTTCAGAAGACATCCAAATTGAAGTGGTGTCCACTGTGGTACGGTCGCTTGCTGGGATAGAAGTTGTGCCAGTCATCGCGGTACACCGGGATCTGTTTCTCGACCGGATACCGATAGTACATGTGGTCATAGCTTTCCGGCAGCTTCCGGAAATTCTGGGGATAGTACACGTACGGGTAGTAGTAGAACCGCTGCCAATCGTTGGGCTGCCCCGGTTGAGCCGCCTGGGCATCGGTCGTCGCCAGCAGACTGCCGGTTACGATTGCCCCAACAAACAGCAGTCCTCGCATGAGATTCCGCTTCGCCATCAGTCCATTCTCCTCAAGCTCAGTTGCCGTGGGACAGGTCTTTCACCTGCCTGAGTGACGATGTCAGTGGGAGGTCCAAGACCTGCCCCACGTCAACCACTTCATCGGCCAGACGGTCAACCTCAGAACAGTCATTTTCCGCACAATCCGCATCACCAGACCGGTCGAAGATCCGTGGGATATGACCGCAAGGCTGTCTAAGGTGAATGAGCGGCGTCTGATGCGTCGAGACTCCACCCCGTTGTTCTACACCGGCGGAGACTACCGATATTGTTGTTCGACCAACTCTCGGAGGCCGATGGCGTCCAATCGCTCCACGGGTGCCAGGAAGGTCACCTGCACGACGCCCGGATGACGGCCAATCTCAATGGCGCCTGCGATCGTCGCCCGATTGCGGACTTCCTCAAGGGGCATCCCCAGCAGGTCGGCTGCCCGTTGCAGGCCGTTGTCGGTCGCCGAATTGAGGTTTGCCCCCGTGCCAACCACCGAGAGCGGCAGGGTCTCTTCGATTTCATCGAGCCCATACTGGCTCGCCAGTTCGAGCGCACGCACATACTCCTCACTGCTGAAGGGCCGAGCGAGATAGGGCAAATCCTCAGCGACTGGCATGAGCAGCGGCCCATCGATGTTCAGCCCCTTGAGCACATTCACCTCCAGAGTCGCAATGCCGGCGACATCGCACGTGTGACCTGCGATCTCGCCATCCCCCTGCATCGCGTGCATGTCTCCCAAATAGATGCCGCCCCCCGACACCTTCACCGGGCAGATGAGCACAGCTCCCGCCCGGACCGCATCGATGTCCATGTGCCCATCGGTCCGTAGTTCCAACTGCTCAGCCGTCAACGCCAAGTCATGTGGTGCACCGATGAGAAACTGACCGAAATCACCCGCGTTGTGACTGTCCGGCATCGCGACAGCCGGTGTGGTCCCAAGTTGTCCCAAGAAGGGTCGCACACGCGCCATCACGCCGACCATGTCGTGTGGAGCAAGCGTCAGCACCGAGTTTTGACATGATCCCGCCGGCATCGCCGCAAACCGCTGAGCATCTTTCGCGATGCGTTTTGCCTCCTCGCCCGGCAGGGAAACACCGATGGACTTGGCATCGTCGAAGGCAATCGTGTATCCGTGACTGATCTCGAACGGCGACGCCTCCGCGCCACACGACACACACCGAATGGCGGCTGCTCCCGTCCCCTTCACACTGGTACGAGGATTGAGTTCTCCGCAAGACGGACAGCGACCCGCGACAAAGGGATCACCATTGAACCGACCCTCCAAGGCACGATCATTTCCGGATGCCGTCGCCAATGAAGTGACCGTCATCTC
>JAJDEJ010000122.1 GCA_029259815.1 Planctomycetaceae bacterium
GTCCAGCTTCTCGCAGCAGTTGCCGTTCCCCTTGCGACAGGCGAAACACTCGCCACAGTTCATGTAGGGTTCGACACTGCAACGGTCGCCCGGCTTGACGTTCGTGACACCTGCCCCAACCTCGAGTACCTCGACACCCAACTCGTGACCAGGAATGCGTGGATACTTGAAGAACGGCATCTTGCCGAGATAGCCGCTGATGTCCGTCCCACAGATGCCCATACGATGCGTCCGCACGAGGGCTTTTCCCGGTCCAGGAGACGTCGGTTCGTCGATCTCGATCCGCTCAAATCGGCGGGGTGCCTGTAATTGTATGGCTTTCATGCGGACCGTTCGTTGATCAAAAAATCATTCATCACCGGAGTTGTTGGGTGATTGTCTTCGAGTCAGATCGTCTGCACAACCAACTGCCCTTGCAATCTGAGATCAAGGGCCTAGGGTGAGAAGTCCATTGCGGGCTCTGCCAGCGTCCTCATTCGCGATTCTCGAAGGAGACGGACACCTCTCAATATGACTCTCTTGGCAAACGATACGGTCTGGAAGAAACGACTCCAAGAAATCGACACCTCTGTAGAAGACATCCGTCTCCCCCACACCGAAACGGAGACAAACGACGTCGATCAAGACGGCGAATGGTGCGAAGTCCGGGTCGATGGCACATGGAAGCGGGTGCGATTCCACGATTACGATGCGGTCTTCAAAGTGCCGGGACTGTACGAGTTGTTGTTCTACGAGAACCTCGAGTGTTGTTCACCCAGTTGTGTAGTCAACCTGTTGCGTGAGGTGGCAGAGGATTTTGGTGACGATCTGTCGGACTTCACGGTGCTGGATGTTGGCGCCGGGAATGGCATGGTGGGAGACGAACTGAGCGCCTCTGGAGTTGATCAAGTGATCGGAGTGGACCTGATCGACGAAGCGAGGGACGCCACACATCGGGATCGTCCGGGAGTGTATGACGCGTATTTCGTCACCGACCTGACCGATCTGCCTGAGCCTCATGAGGAGGCCGTGCGTCAGCAGAAACCGAACTGTCTGACGACGGTCGCCGCGCTCGGCTTTGGGGATATTCCGCCAGCGGCATTTCTGAAGGCCGTCGACCTCGTCTCAGATGACGGTTGGCTTGCCTTCAACATCAAGGAGAGCTTCCTGCACGAGGATGACGACACCGGCTTCTGTGGTCTCATTCGTCAGTTAGCGAAAGAAAAGTATATCCAGACGCAATGCTACCGCCGTTACCAGCATCGCCTGTCCATCACCGGTGAGCCACTCCATTATGTGGCGATGATTGCCAGGAAGCTGCGTCCCCTTGATGATGAGATTCTCAGTTACTGGCAAGACGGCGAGGAGTGACCGTCGCGATCACTGAGGGATCTCGGGTGGTCTGCCGACAAGGCGCACCAGCATCATGGTGGAGAACAGTCCCAAAGGCATCGCCAACCACCACGGCAGGCCGAATCCAATCGGCACGCACCCACACAGAACAGCCATCATTCCCACGCTCAGAGCGTACGGCATCTGTGTCGCCACGTGAGACAGATGGTCGCAATCGGCAGCAACCGACGACAGCACGGTCGTGTCCGAGATAGGTGAGCAATGGTCGCCGAAGATCGAACCGGCAAGGACGCTTCCGATCGATGCGAGCATCAACGGGTGCCGTTCAAATCCCGTGTCTCCCAAGAGTGACGGAGTGTCAAGCATCAGTCCGTAGGTCACGTTGACGATCAGCGGGATGAGCAATCCCATCGTCGCCCACGATGTTCCGGTCGCAAATGCGACAGCACCGGATAACAGAAAGGCAACCGCAGGCATCCAACGCACGTCAAGCTGACCGGTCGTCAGTTCCACGAGATACCCCGCCGTGTTGAGATGGTCCGCATCACACACCATCGCCACGGCCCACGCCAGCACGAGAATGGCAGCGGCGAGCAACATGCTCTTCGCCCCCTCGACCCACGCAGCCACGGCGTCTCGCAGCGACAGGCATCGCGTGAGCACAGCCATCAATCCGGCACTCAGCGATGCCAGAAACGATGAGATCACGAGCACTCGATTCGTGTCCGCGTTACTGACGACCTGCCACACCGATGACGACTCGACCTCCGCCCCTGCCTGACCCGTCACCCAGAACCCGATCACGATTCCGGCCAACAACACTCCTAAGGGAATGATCACGTTCCACACCGTCCCCTGACGTGACGTGATTGCGTGCTTGCTTTCGACGATCGTTTGCGGCTTCGCGGAACCATTCAACTCTCGATCAGTCTTTAACGCGTGTTGTTCCGCCATGCGCATCGGCCCAAAGTCCCGCCCCGTCCACGCAACCACAAGCACGAATCCGAGCAACAGCCACGGGTAAAATCGATACGGCAACGTTGCCAGAAAGGTGCCGTATGCGTCCCCCGAGTACGTGACACCGGCATTCGTTTCCGCCAGCCGCGTCAAAGAGTCGCCGATCAGACCGACCTCGAACCCGACCCATGTCGAGACCAGTGCCAGTCCCGCGACCGGAGCGGCCGTTGCGTCGACAAGGAAGGCGAGCTTCTCACGTGAGATGCGCAGGCGATCGGTGACCGGTCGCATGGTGCTGCCGAGTAACAACGAATTCGCGTAGTCATCAAAGAACACGACGAGCCCCAGTAGGCAGGTCGTCATCTGCCCGCCGCGCCGGGAACGCGTGACAGGTGTCAGCCGATCGACGAGTGCGTGCGTGCCGCCACTGGCCGACATGAGGCTCACGACTGATCCGAGAAACATGGTGAATAGAATGATCTGCACATGCGTCGCATCACCGTCGGCCGGGACGAGTTGTTCGACGACGACTGTATCGACTGTTTCAACGAGACTCCCGGCAATGCGAGTGAGCCAACTGGCATCACTCGTCGTGAGCAGCAGCACACCGATCCACACTCCCGCAAACAGCGAGATCAGCGTCTCTCGCAAGACGACGGCGAAACCAATGGCAACGATCGCAGGCAACAGGCTGACCCAGCCCGGTGCTCGATGCACGTTGACGCTCGCTGTCGATCCATCTTGCAGGGTGACACGGACCACATCGTCTGCAATGAGAAGCTGACGTCCGAGTGATCTGTTCGTCTCAAGTTGGAGAATTCCGTTTTCAAGTTCAGGAAATGATTGACCGACCAGACGGACTCCTTCGATCTGCACTTCTCCGTCGGTACGATTGTCAGGGGTGCCCGAAGAGTCCAGCACTTCAATCTTGAGGCTGGGGATCGGGACACCGTTGAGTGCATGCGCGGGTGCCGTGATTCGGATGTCCATCGAATCGTCGACCGACGCTTCGCCGAAATGACTGTTCACCAGAGCCACAACGCACACGAGCGTCGCACTCAGTGTCAGGAGTTTGGAGAGATGCTCATTCATGACTCCAGATGATAACTGAATGACTGGTCAACGGCTGGGCTTTCAGGATCACCGGGGTGACAAGTACGACACCTTGTGGGAGTACACACATGTTACGTTGGTTCCTTCGCAACAGGTTGGACGCTGAGGAAAAGAAACTTGGCGAGTCGATGGACTATCTCCGTCATGTCGTCGATGTGTCACCTGCGGCCATGTTGCGCTTCGCGAGCATCACGCCCTTTGCGAACAGTCGTAAGGTGCTGCCGAAGGACGCGTGGTTTGTTGCACAACTCGTTGGCGCTCAGGCCGAGGACTGCGGCCCCTGTCTGCAGATCTGCGTGAATCTTGCCAGACAGGCGGGAGTCGATCCGGCATTGTTGCAAGCGGTTCTAGATGGCGACATCGATCAGATGTCTCCAGAGATGGTCGACGTTTACAAGTTCACAAAGGCGATGGTCACGCCCTCTGGTGACGACGACGCACTTCGTGAGACCATGCGGACTCGTTACGGTGAGCGAGGTCTGATTGAATTGTCCTATGTGATCGCCGCGAGCAGCATCCCTCCGACAGTGAAACGCGTCCTTGGCTACGCAAGAAGCTGCAGCCTCGTCAAGGTCGAGGTGTAACAAGGCTTGGTTTGGCAATCACTCAGGACAATCGCTACCTTCAATTCACCCTCACAACCTGGAGCATGCAAAGACGGTCCTCTCAACATTCCGCTGTCTCTCCGATGTGGCTCGGGACACCTTCTCCGTCAATGATGGCACCCATGACTATGAACTTGCGGCAGCGAGTTACGTTGGCATCGACGGGTACGGCAGTGTGACGATGTCGCCCAGATCCGGCCGGCATTCTCTCGGCGAATAACCACCGGGGACGCCCGCCATTTTCGCCCATGAAACGTCCCGATGTTTCTCGACGCCATCGCGAAAAAGTCGGGTGGACCCTCCCCAAGCGCATCGATCACTCTCTCGGAACAGCAGCACTCGCTTGCGGGATATCATCGAGGGAACATCAAACACCATGCTTGTCGGCGAACGGATGCACCATACGCCCAACACGACGAATCACATTGTCAACTTCTCCAGCCGACACACCGGCGGCATGCACTTCCTGATGGCCGACGGCTCGGTTCACTTCCTCAGCGAGAACGTCGACTACAACACGTTCCGCTGGTTAGGCCAACGGGCTGACGGTGAGGCGTTGAGTCTGCAGTAGTCCGACGAATCCGCCGAAGGTGTGGCCTGTCCTTCATCAACTCTCATCCGGGTGCCACACTCACATCGCAAAGCCGCGTGAGTGTGGTGCCCCTTTCGATTGAACAAGCGATGCCCTCTGCGCCGCGTGGCGCTCAACGCCGTGAACGATTCTTGGGGGTTGGAATTTGTGGGGGAGGGAGAAACCGACAGCTAGGCCGCGACGGTCTTGGGAATCATGAGTTGCTGAAACTGGCATTGACGTGTCCTACCAGAGTAGTAGACTGCCTCCTACTTGAGTAGTAGTTGTGTCTTTCGCGGAAGGAGAAAAGCCATGTCCGGTAAGGCAAGTCTGGCTGAGTTGCAGCTCGCCATCATGCATGTTCTGTGGGACCGCGAACAATCAACTGTCAACGAGGTGCGGGATGAACTCGCACCACACCGCCCATTGGCCTACACGACCGTGGGGACCATGCTCGCCAAGATGGAGGCAGCTGGCTATGTGACCCACGACACCGATGGCCGTGTGAACGTCTACCGACCACTGCTTCGCCGCGAGGACGTCAGCCGCTCAATGGTGACGGACCTCGTCGATCGGCTGTTCCAGGGTGACGTGACGGAAATGATGTGCCAGCTCCTCGACGGACACGACGTCACACGCGATGAACTTGCCTCTCTCAAGAAGCTGATTCGGTCCAAGGAAAAGGAGCTGCGTGATGTCGAGTAGTCTCCCCAGCCTTGCGAATCCGACCCTGATGCTCGTGGCAACGTATTTGTTGCACTCCGCCCTCTGGTTAGCAGCAGTTTGGGTGACGCTCAAGCTGTGCAAGCGCAGCTGGACCGTCAGCGAACGCCTGTGGCGCTGGGCAGCGGTCCTGCCATTCGTCACGACCTGTGGCTATCTCATCGGCAACGAGCGTCCGGCCCTGTGGACGTGGACTGTGCCATCAGTCACCGCCGTGATGGGCTCCCATGACAAACCAGCAGCACGCGCCGCCTTGCCTGTCGTCTCACACAAACCCGACATCAAGCCTAACATCATCCGGCCTGCGCCTACGGAGGGACCGCTGATTCCGGGAAGCACGGTCCCCTATTCTGAGTCGATCGCAGCCGACGTCATCGCCCCTGAGGAGCCGGTGTTCCAACCTCTCTCCGCGTCGCCGGTCGCCACAAAGGAGCAAGCTGCAAACACTCACGCCGTGCGACCGAGTGAGACGGACTCTGTGGTCGTCGCAGAGTCAAACATCCAGTCGTGTCTCGTTGTTTCGACTGTGTCTCTCGTGTTGCTGTGGATGGGGATCGGCCTGATGCGTGTTCTCGTCATAAGCATCTGGTCGTGGAGGCAGATTCGGCGGATGTCTTTGGTGAGCTCCGGGACAGCATTCACAATTCTGCATGAGTTGAGAGAGACGCATGATCTCAAGTCCCCTGTCCGCCTCATCAGCACCAACCATGTGAATGAGCCGGCAGCCTGTGGTCTCTGGAACTGGACAATCATCATCCCGAGGGAGATCGAGCAGCAGCTGGATGATGCGGAGTTGCGAGCCGCGCTCACTCACGAGTTGGCCCATCTCGTGCGCGGCGACGTCCTCTGGATGTGGGCCGGACGCCTGTTGACCGCCGCCTTCGGTTGGCAGCCAATGAATCGTCTGGCCGTCCGTCGTTGGCGGGAGGCGTCCGAGCATCTGTGTGATGACTGGACCATCGACCGAGGCGTCTCACCCGTCACACTGGCGAAGTGTCTGACGCGAGTGGCTGAGTGGAAACTCCTCGGCCATGATCCCGCTACGGCTCTGACCCTCGGCGGCCGCCGCAGCCTGCTCACGCAGCGGATCAAGCGACTCACAACTCCTCGCCAACCCGACCGCTGGCAGTCACGCAAACGTCGACGCCTGCTCACTCTAGGCCTGCTCGTTGCGACGACTCTGTTGACCTGGACCGGCCCTCACATCACCTGGGCCGTCACTGATGAGGCGACGCAAGTCACCACCACCAGCGCCGACAGCCTCCCTCCGCCAGAGATCAAACCCGCACAGGAGTCGCGACCGCTGCCTCAGAGATCATCAATGCCCGACCGCTCAGCAATCGACGATCTCAACGCCCTGCGTCACGACCTCGCCTACGCCCTCGACCTACTTTCTGAGTCTGAATCAGGCGAGGAGATCGCCGCCCTCGTCAACCAAATCCGCCAACGCCTTGACGCTCTTAAGGTCGATCAAATTCCTCAAGAGTGAGAAACAGACCCGTCCCCGCTCTGGGAACATTCACGGTCGATATCGCTTACCAATCATCGCTACGGAGAGAAATTATGCTTGATCGTAATTCACATGACATCCTTAGGTTGCTCGCCCTCCTGCTCATCGGGAGTCAGACCACAGCCGCGTCAGCCCAAGACGCCGACTCGGAGGATCTCCCCACGATCTCCGAAACCAGGAGCGTCAGCATCCAAGCGGGAGAGGAAACCAAGCCGATCATCATCGAACGACGTCAGCCCCTCACCTTGGTCTTCGAAAGACGTGTCCTGCGGGTCGATAGTTTCGACCCAGATTTCATCAATGTGATTGCTGTTGATCCCTTTCAGCTCAAGGTTTTTGATAAACGCGAAACGGGAGACATGCATTTGTGGGTCACGGATGAAGATCAGGTGAGAACAAAAGTGAATGTCAGGATCGTGGGCGAAAACTTGCGTCATCTCGATAGCTACCTAGACGAACTCTTTCCTGAAGCAGAGTTGACTCTGTATCAACTCAACAATTCGCTCCTCATTCGAGGCGTTGTCCGTGATCAAAGCCAACTTGAACAGATCGACGAAGTGGCAAGGGAGTTCTTTCCAAACGTGCTCATGCGTGCGATGGTCAATGGGGCGCTGCCACAGTTCCAGATGGGTCGAATCCCGAATGGAATGCGAGTGGTCTCTGTGAAGGTGGCCGACACACAGACGCACAGTAACATGCTCACGCCTGGCGACCGAGTCGACGTGCTGGTGACGTACAACTCGCGCAGTCGGCATGGTTTAAACACCATGGTCAGGCCACTCCTCGAGTATGTCACGATCTTTTCGGTCGGCGACAAGAGGGAGAATCCGGGCGACAATAGAGAAGGCGGTGCAGCCGTCAGTAACGTCTCACTGCTCGTCACGCCCGAACAAGCCTCGTACGTTCAACTCGCCGAGAAGAAGGGCGAACTTTCCTTGGTCAGGCGTAACAAAGCTGACGACGAGCAAGTCCAGGTCGGTTCCATCGACGAACAACTCATGGAAGAATTGCAAGGCATTGCCGAGTCTGACACCACTAACTCCGGTCTCCTCTTTCACCTGTCGGAGGATCGTGAAGAAACAGCTCCAGCTCCCGATGCCAACGCCCTGCAAACGGAGATCCGCGCCCTGCACACGGACGTCAAACGGCTGATCGACCTCCTGGAAAAACGACAGTCCGCACGTGACTCGAATATTCCTCTGCAAACCGTGCCGACAAGGGTTGTTCCTCTGCAAACCGTACCAACCACCAGTGCGACTGAGCCACCGGGCTCCGCCGATCTCAAAGTCCTGTACTTCCACGCCAACTGGGTCGGGCCGTCACAGGAGATGCTGGCTGTCGTCGACCGCATTGCCGCTGAGGAATCCGTCGAGGTCACGAAGATTGACGTCGCTCAGCAGAGAGAGCTTGCCGACAAATACTCGATCGAGTCACTTCCGACTTTGCTCCTCCTCGATGGCAATGATCAAGTTAAACGTCTGATGGGAAATCTCGTGAACGAAACAACTGCTGAGGAACTCATTCAGCGAATCAGCCATCCTGAATATTACGATCTTTGGCAATCCATCGGCATACGGCTCAAACCCATACCCGCTGAAGAGATTTCTGATGTCGAGGGGCTCACGCAAGGCGGTATGAAGATCGTCGAGATCGACCGAAAGTCTCTCGCTGGTCGACGATCCTCACTCCAAGTTGATGACATTCTTGTGGGACTTGGAACCAGACAAACTTCGTCCATCGCTGACGTTCAACAGGCATTGTTGTCAGATTCTCGGACTCACAAACTTTCATATCCTGCGACTGGTCGGGAGGAAGAGTTGTTGATGGTCATGTATTATGTCCTTCGTGAGAGTCAGCAGTTGAACGGGTACCTGCAACTCGATCAGCGCCCCTCCAACGCTTTGTACTTCCAACCGATCCTCAGTCCACCGACTCTCACCCCCTGAGATCCTCGAACGGTCATGCAGGGTTGGCACACTTTACCCGATGCCATTCATGGTTACGGCCTGCGTGACTGCGTCACAATTGACTTGTTGGCCAGTGGACGGTGATGGCGAAACCGGGATCGCTTGCTGGAGACACGTCGATTTGGCCTCCATGGTTGGTGACGATTCGCCAGCATTTGGAGAGGCCGAAGCCGAGGCCTCGACCGGCTTGACGGGCGGAGTAGAACGGGTCAAACAGGTGCTCGCGTGATTCGTCCGTGAGTCCCGGTCCTTCGTCCCTGACTGTCAGCAGTGCAAATTGGCGATCGTTTGTTGATTGAGACGTTGTATCGACCTGCACACGACCTCCATCCGGAGACGCATGGATCGAGTTCCGCAACAACTCACTGATGACGACCGACAATTGTGTCTCATCGGCCCACACCGTGACGTCGGGGGTTCTCCGACCCTCAACGATGAGTTGTGCTGACTGAAACTCGTCGCTGAATCTCTTCAGCACGCGTTCGACGACCACCGAGAGATCGAGCTGTTGCGGCACCGGCTCTGGGGGGCGGGCGAACAACATGGTGTCGCCGATCATGTCGCGGACCCTGAGTGCTTGTGCACCGATGGCCAATATATGCTGCCTTCGTTGGGGATCGGACTCGTCTCGCAGCAACAACTGCGCTCGTCCCGAGATGGCTGCGATCGGATTGTTGATCTCATGACCAGCCCCGGCTGCGAATTCTCCGAGCGACTCCAGTTTGGCCTCACGCAACAGACGGTCGTTCGCCATCGCCCGGACCAGCAACTCAGCCGAGGAATGACAAACATGTTCGTGCAGCTCCTCAGGGAGTGGCGTCGCCCCCCAGAGAACGACGTCGCCGATGGGGGGGGGGATCTGTGAGGGTTGAAGCACCACACGCTTCGGCTCGATCCGGGTTCCCAAATCTGAGACTTTGGTGTGGTGGATCACCTGATCGAACACATCTGAATCATGCGAGACAGGCAGATTCTCGATCGCTGAACTGCCGTCACGGTCCGCGGTCGCGAGGCGACAAATCGACTGCGAGTCACACCGCACACTGACGACTGACCGACGTGACCGTGTCAATGTGCACCAGGATCGGGCCAGATGACTGAGTAACTCGTCTCTCTCAATCAGCCCACTGGCCTTTGACAACGCAGACAATGCATCCGCGAGGAGGGATACGTCTGCAGTTTCCGGAGGTCGAGGGCCATCGACACGTCGGGTCGCAGACATGGGCGCGGCCCTCGATTCGATGACGGGGACTTCGGACGCTTACACCGTTTCCATGTCGAGCAACTCGCAGACCCGATCAACGAGGCCTTCGACCTCGAACGGCTTCTGCATGAAGTCGTCGGCACCGGCTGCTTTGAGGTCGGCGATCTTGTCCTGCTCGACCATCCCGGAGATGCAGATAATCTTGACGTCATCCATCGCCGAGTCATTGCGAATTCGCTGACACACGTCTTTCCCATTGATGTCGGGCAACATGACATCCAAGATGATGATGTCTGGCCGATACTCCCGGGTCATCATGCCAGCGTCGAAGCCGTTGTTGGCGACGCGAGTCTCGAATCGACCGTCGGCCTCCAGCACATCTTTGATCAAATCTGAAAGAGAAACGTCGTCGTCCACCACGAGAGCTTTACGCTTACCGCTCTCAAGGGCATCGGTGGGGATGCCGTTCTCTTTCATAAACTTGTAGAGCACATCGCGGGGAATGCGACGGAACCGCGAGCCAGGGACGCGGAACCCCTTGAGTTGTCCCGAGTCAAAGCAGCGGATGATCGTCTGCTGACTGACCTTGCAAATCTTGGCCGCTTCACCCGTTGTGTACACGGTCTTGGTTTGAGTGCTCATACTCCGTCCCTTGGATTGGACCCGCCTTCCATGCGAGCCGTACAATGAATCGTCGCGTGCCGCTCATCTGCGGTGCACGACATCAAAGTCTTCCCTGATCGCCACGTCGAAAAACTTGTTGAGAGCGGAAGGGCCCGGAGTTGTTAATCACAACCGTGCCTCATGGTGAGCCTTTTCCGACGGAAATGGAGAATCAATTCCCCCTATTCATCGAAGCCGCCACGCAAGCGAGACGCCGGTCGATTCATTGCCCTCCGAGATGGCGATGACCGTCCTCTGATGGAAGTCCGAAGTTGCCAGAATTAACGGTCATGCCGATTGTATCCATTCTTCGGATTCGGTCAATAGCACACCGGTAGTCTGTTTTCCCAAGGTGACCCTCCCTTGCCGGACCACCGAAGGGCGCAGAACCTCCTATACAGCAGTAACTTATTGCACGATGAGCATCACCAATTCGATCAGCGATGTTTGGGGGAGCAGGGGTCTCACGCAATCCTGGCGAGAAAGAATCTGGAAAAATGACCCCATTACTGGAAGACTGTGCAATTCAGACAGACTGTGAGGATTTCGACATGCGGTCCGGCTCCCTGAGATACAGCATGAGCACTGCCAGATCAGCGGGCGTGATCCCGCTTACGCGTCCCGCTTGACCCAGATTCTGCGGGCGAACCATCGACAATTTGTCCTTGGCCTCGCGGCGCAAGTGAATGACTGCGTGAAAGTCGAAGGTCTCCGGAATCCGTACGTTCTCCACCTTTGCCTGTCGTGCGATGTCCGATGCCTGACGTCGGATGTAGCCGGAGTACTTGGTCTCCGTTTCGACTTGCTGCTTTGCGAGGTTTGCGATGTTGAGAGCCGACACTTCGGATGACAACTTGCACAAGTGTGACCAGCCGATGTCCGGACGACGCAGCCATTCCTCTAACGTGTTGCCCTGATGTCGCACCCGCCTGAGCACCTCGAATGCGCACTCAATGTCAGACTCGTGTTGTTCAAGACGTTGCCATCGCTCATGACTCACGAGACCGACTCTCCGACCGACCGGCGTTAGCCGACGATCCGCGTTGTCCTGACGCAGCAGCAGTCGATACTCGGCACGGGACGTGAACATACGATACGGTTCCGTGACGCCTTTGGTCACCAGATCATCGATCATCACTCCCAGATAACCCTGTGATCGATCCAACACCAACGATTCATCGCTTCGCAACTTTAATGCCGCATTGATCCCCGCCAACAACCCCTGCCCCGCCGCCTCCTCATAACCCGTCGTCCCATTGATCTGTCCAGCGAAGTACAACCCCTCCACCCGCTGCGTCTCCAAGGTTGGCTTGAGTTGCGTGGGCGGGGCGAAGTCGTACTCGACGGCGTACCCATACCGCATGATCTCCGCCCGCTCCAATCCACGGATCTTGCGGATTATCTCGTCCTGCACGTCGCGGGGCAGCGACGTCGAGATGCCGTTGCAATACACCTCTCGTGTGTTCCAGCCTTCCGGTTCGAGGAAGATCTGATGCGACGACTTGTCCGCAAAACGCACGACCTTGTCCTCGATTGACGGGCAGTAGCGCGGTCCGGTTGAGTCAATCTGACCGCTGTACATGGGAGCTCGATGCAGATTGTTCCGGATGATGTCGTGCACCGGCTCATTTGTTTCGGTCAACCAACAGGGGAGTTGTTCCTGCTCGATGCGATTGGTCATGTACGAGAACGCCTGCGGTTCCGCATCGCCCGGCTGTTCATCGATGACCGAATAGTCGATCGTCCGCCCGTTAATCCGAGCTGGCGTCCCCGTCTTGAACCGCTCCAACTCGAATCCCAACACGCGAAACGAATCTGACAACGTTCCGGTCGTCCCCTCACCCGCACGCCCCCCCGCCGACTTCGCTTCCCCCGTGTGCATCACGGCTTGGAGGAAGGTGCCGGTGGTGACGACGACCGCGCGGGCACGATACTCCGCGCCCCCACGGACTTTCACGCCGGTGATTTGAGGTTGATGGTTGATGGTTGATGGTTGATCGATCGACCTTAAACCATCAACCATCAACTCTTCCACCATCTCCTGCACGAGGGTCAGGTTCTCCTGATCCTCGACGCGGAGCTTCATCGCGAACTGATACGCCTTCTTGTCCGCCTGTGCCCGAGGCGACCACATGGCCGCGCCTTTGCTGCGATTGAGCATGCGGAACTGCAGGCCCGTTTCGTCAATGACGCGCCCCATCTCGCCGCCGAGGGCATCGATCTCGCGGACGATCTGTCCCTTCGCGACGCCACCGATGGCCGGATTGCAGCTCATCGCGCCGACCATGTCGATGTTCATCGTGAGCAGCGCCGTCTTCGCCCCCAGCCGCGCCGCGGCCAGCGCCGCCTCGATCCCGGCGTGCCCGGCTCCAATCACCACAATGTCAAAGTCGTATCGGCTCATCGAATTCATTCCCATCCCCCGTTGAGCCGCGACCCGACAGGGGAGCGCTCTTCTTCCCGTTAACGACACCCGCGTTCTGTCGGGTCGCGGCGAAACGGGGATATTGATGATGGTAACTCGTTGGGCGTGGCGGCGCAACTGTGTTTGGAGTGGGTAGAGGCCCCATTCAAGGCTGGTGAGTCACATGACAAGGCAGAGTTCGACACCTGGTGAGCAACGCGACGACTTGGTTGCGGTGTTGCGGGAGCGGGCCGAGCGGATCGGGCCGGATGTCTCGGTGGCTCGCTTCGGTCGCGAGACGGGGATTCCTGAGGCACGGATCTACCGACTGTTCGACGGTTGGTCCGAGGTGCGGGTGCTGGCCGGATTGCCTGCGGAAGCGGATCGCCATCGCAAGTTGCGGTACACGAGCGATCACATCCTGAAAGCGTTTCACGCAGCCGTCGAGGTCCATGGGGAAGACATCTCTCGCGATGAGTTTCGCAGGCACTCCGGGATCTCCATGAGTCCAGTGCGGAAATTGTTCAACAACTGGAGTGGTCTGCGCCAAGAGGCCGGACTGCCACTGCAGTCGAGGGTTGGCGACAGACCCCGCTTCACGCGAGACGAGCTGATCGAACACTTGAAGCGGCTCATCGAGCAACGCGGCGATGTGACTCAACATGTCTTCTGTCGAGAGTTGGGCATCACGACCGGCGGTCTGGGAAGCGTTATCTCCTGGCGCGAATTGCGAAAGGAACTCGGACTGCCGCCGCGATCACAGGGCGGGCGCACGACATGGGAGAAGGAACTGTTAACCCAGATCCCGGAGGTGCCTGTGGATCTATTCGCGGGTCTGAATCTCGACGACATCGTGATTGCCCCCGAAGGCGGCTCGACCAACTGGCGCTTACGGGATTGACGAAACAATGCGGGTCGCGGTTCGACGGGAATTACATGGCCCGCTGGAGGTTGAGTGCGAGCAACGCAGCCAGGAGATCGTCATCGCTCATGTCGGGGTCCCAGCCGTAGGCGGCGAAGACCCCTTCGTCGAGTTTGCGGTGGGCCAGATCGAGCCAGGTGGGACGTTCGTTGTAGAGATTGGTCAGCGTCCGCTTTTTGAGTTGCTTCGCACACTCTTCGTCCTTGGGCACCAGCCGCGGGTACTTCACGGTGCCGATGTTCCCGTCGACCGTGTCGGGGTCGATGTAGCGTTTCCAGGGTCCGTCGGTGGAGCCGGGGAATTCGAGCACCTCGGTCCGCACCCACTCCGCCGGATTGAGCCACGCCTCCCGCAACTCATTCAGTTCCGCCGCCGCTGCCTACGGATCGGCGGCGCATGACTTCGCAAGTTCTATTCGCAGGAATTCGCGACCCTCAGGCGACCGAAGCTTGTCACGACATTTGGGCGTCCACTTTGTCTGGAGATACTTCTTGTCGAATTCATGCAAAGCTTTGCTCACCGTGAGATTGCTGTGCATATTTCTGATGTAGCCAAGACATGCTGCCACACTTTGTTGGAATGAAAGATCACCGTCGAAGACGACTCGCCTCAGATTAGCCAGTTTTTCTTCGATCGTTTGTTGTCCAGCGATTGGTGGAGGAAGCAGTTGCATGAAGAGAGCCGAATAACTGTCAGCCGTGATTGCGGAACCGACAATTGTGTTTCCGTCACCGTTCGGTGTACGCACGGGTTGGGGAGACGTGAGGGCCGATTGGTGAAGCTCGGTCGCCTCTTTATCTTCAAACTCAAGCCCTGAACTGTACCGCCATTGGTAAGTCCCATTCGAGTCAAAGAAGGCAACAGCAGCATTCTGCAATTGAAGCGTTTCAGTCATGCTCACGATTCTACAGGCCGCCATGATTGGCGAGACCTTCGCAGCCTTAGCCAGTTTCCTGAGAGTCTTCGCGTCGACAGGTAAGGCGTCGGCCAAATACGCCTTCGCTTTTGATTCTGGAATCAGCAATTCGCTTGCGAGCTGATCGGCGGCTTGTTCATCAACGGATTTCGATTTGAACGGCTCAAGAGCGATGCCGGGGATTGAGCCGAGCACTAAATGGGCTAATTCATGAGCGAGTGTGAACCGCTGTCGTTTTGTAGAACTTGCTGAGTTGATACGAATCACGGAGTTCGAGCCTCGTCGTATGCACCAACCTTCGCAGCCTGAGAGAGACGAATAGTGGACGCTCACTCCCAAGTGCTCTGCGAGCGTTTCCGGACCTTTAGGAAACGCCTTTTCGGCAAGCTCAAGAGATTCCGCATGCGAAATCACAGTTGACCCGACTTGAACGGTGGCACATTGAGGATCGTTTGAATGTCTGAGATCAGGATCTGCTTAGTGGCGTCGTCCATCGCTGAAATGTCGTCTTGGCGAAAGTTGAGATCCACATCGGGGTGGAGTCGCAGAAGGGCGTAGAGACGACGTCCCAGATCATCGGTTGGCGCATTCACGTCGATCACATCATTTGCCTGACTTTGGTCATCAGGCAGATCACGACCGCCAATGACGGAAACCTGATCAAATTGTTGCTGGTTTGTTGCCATCACAAGACTCCATGATGTCGCAAATACTTTTCGGCGTCCGTGCTCGAAATCTCATACAGAGTATCCGACCCACTCTGGTCCCTTACGCTTGTCGGCTGGAATCCTCGTTTGACGTAAAAGTCTTCATGGGCGATCGGAAACATGCTGACGCGACCATGAAGCCCGAGTGACCAACTCTCAGCAATGGCATACCTCAAGAGACCTTCTCCAGCTCCGCGAAACTCGGGAGCCATCACTAATTCTGGCCTGTTCGCAGGTGCCGACGCAAGTCGATCTACGAAAATGGCTTTCTCACTCGGTTCAAGAGCCGAGTCGACTCCATTTTTATGCAGCATCGCTCCTTGAATCTTACCATCGGGTGTCTTCGCAAAAACCGCGTGCGACATCGGCTTGTGTTGTATTTTGGAAACAAGGGCAACCCAATCCCAGTGGTAATCGGGCTGATCGTCGATTGACGCGGTCAACTCCTCAGTGATGCTCCACCAATTCGTATCAATCCAACCGACTGAGATCTTCTTCGCAATCTCACGATCCAGTCGGTCTATGGTTGCCAACACTGATTGACCTGTTCGACATTCGGTGAGTTCGAACTGAGTAGGAAGTTCCATGCGATCAATTCATCAAGGGACCATCTTCATGATTCTGTTGAGGTGACTGACTGTGTCGTATTGAGGTCGCTGCGTTTTTTCTTGTACTCCCAGCCGAACCTGCCCCGCATCCAGACGTCTGCC
>JAJDEJ010000123.1 GCA_029259815.1 Planctomycetaceae bacterium
GCATGACCCGATGCTTCTTGACCGCTCCCGTGTTGGCGAGTACCCGGGCATCACGGAACTCGTACTCCTTGCCGTCGTCCTGAATGAGTCGCGGCTTGTAGTCGAACGAATCAACCTGCGAAGGACCGCCCTGCATGAAGATGAAGATGATCCGTTTTGCTCGTGCGGTCAGCATGGGGGCGAGAGGAGCTAACGGGTTCGTCTGGCTGACCATCCCTGCAGACGACTGCTCCGCACACAAGCCAGCGAGCGCGAGCGAACCAAATCCACACGCGGCAGACTCCAACAATCGGCGGCGATTCAGAACGTCAGGCATCAGTGATGTGGTCTCTACTCCACGTATCGGAAATCAAGGCTGGCGATCACCGCCTGACACAAGCCAGTCCAGCGGAAGCGACGTTGTTCCTCGTCGAGTTGTCCATTATCGGAGAGAAACGATCGGGCCAGTTCTGCTTCGTCCGATGTAGGCGGACGGCCCACAGCTCGATGATACAGCAGACTCAGTCGTTGGTCATCATCAAGCTCCGTCTCGGCGAGCAACCTCTCTGCCGTCAGTCTCGCCTGCTGGGCGACGAAGGGACTGTTCATCAGCAACAGGGCCTGGGTCGACAGCGTGCTGACGTTGCGTCGGCCAGTCGACAGGTTGGGGTCTGGAAAATCGAACACCGTGAACAGGTCGGGCAGCCGATTGCGGAACACGGGCAGGTAGACCGCTCGGCGACCGACGTCGAACTCGTAGCCGTATTCGGACGTCGTGTCAGATCGAATCGTGTCGCCGCCGATCGTCACATCGAGTGAGCCGCTCAACGACAGGATGGCATCATAGATTGACTCCGCCTCCAGCCGCTGTCGTCGTTGATGCGAGAGCAATCGATCCTCGGGGTCGACTGCGACAACCTCGGGTGAAGCGTCACACGACAGTCGATAGGCCCGTGAAAGCATGATCTCCCGGATGTGGGACTTCACCGACCATCCACGGTCAACGAACGTGAGGGCCAGATGGTCCAGCAATTCGGGATGTGAAGGCTTCTCTCCGGCCACACCGAAGTTGTCGACCGTGCGCACCAGGCCGACGCCAAACAGCTGTTGCCAGATGCGATTGACGGCCACCCGTGCTGTCAGCGGATTGTCCTCACTGGCGATCCATTGAGCCAACTGCAATCGACCACTCGTGTCCGTAGGCAGTTCACTGTCACTGTCGATGGTTGCGACTGACAGAAAACCGCGCGGCACTGTTGGCCCGGGGTTCTTGGCGTTCCCGCGAATGCAGACGTGATAATCACCGATCTCCTTCGCATCTTCTTCCGTCACAACGACCGCTTGCGGCGGCTGGGGAGGCGTCTGTTTCTCATGTTCAGCGATTTGAGATTCGAGATCTGAGATTTCAGATTTCAGATCGTCAAACCGAACGATCAACTCCGCGAACCGTTGCACGTCCGAGCCGCCATCCTCGGCGTTGGCTGGCTCCAACTTCACAGGCACGACTTCAACTGCATCAGCGATGACCGTGCCGGTCGCTCCCTCGGTGCTGACGGTGACGATGGCTTCGCTGTCGAAAGTGAACTGGCCGAGTGAGGCGTACAAACCTTCGATGGCCGGCGGCTTTTGTTGATCCACGCGGACCTCGGTTTCGCCGTCACGGTGCGTGATGGTGAAGGGGGCATTCGGGCTGCGATTGGCGTGTGGGCTGTATGAGGCACGGACTTCGTACGTGCCAGGATGCTCGAGTGTCAGCCGGAACTCCATCACGTGGTTCGGTGCGCTGGCGTAGTGATATCCATCGCCGACAAACTTCTTGACGCCATTACTGCTGCTCCATTCGCCGGAGACGATCTTTGCATCGACATCGTCCAGTCGGGTCAGCGGCAGTTGCTTGCGGATCTCCTCGGCCTCAGTAGATCGACTCTTCAGGCCGGACTTCAATCCTGCCAGGGCTGTCGCATGGTCATCCAACTCCTGTTGCCATTGCGGGTCGACGGGCAGCGGTTGTGTGATCCAGTTCGACACATTCGCATGGGTCATCGTCTTTGTGCTGCGGAAGATGCCGGCGAGAGCGTAGTAATCCGTCGTGGGGATCGGATCGAATTTGTGATCGTGACAGCGGACGCAGCCGAGCGTCATTGCGAGAAACGCACGGCCCATGGTGTCGATCTGTTCGTCGATTACGTCCATGCGAAGTTGCTCTTTGTCCTGTAACTCATAGTTCGTCGGACCGAGCGCCAGAAACGCAGTCGCCGTCAGTTGCTGCTGTCCCGTCTGATAGTCCTCAACCGGCAACAGATCGCCCGCGAGTTGTTCGATGATGAATTGATCGAACGGCTTGTCTGTATTGAAGGCGTTGATGACATAGTCGCGGTAACGCCAACTGTGACCGTACAGCAGTGATCGTCCGCCACCGGTTGACTCAGCGAACCGCGCGAGGTCCAGCCAGTGACGCCCCCACCGCTCACCGAAGTGCTGCGAGTCAAGGAGTTCGTCAACGACTCGTGCGAATGCCTCCAAAGTTGACGAGGGATCATCCAGAAAGGCCGCGATCCGTTCAGGCGGCGGCGGCAGTCCGATGAGATCGAAGTACGCACGTCGAATGAGTGTGCGACGGTCGGCGTCGGGTGACGGTGTAAGTCCAGCGTCCTCCATCTTCGCCAGGAGGAAGCGGTCGATGTCACTATCACTCCATGCCGCATCGTGCGGCTGCGGAACTGGGTGTCGCTGCGGAGGCCGGAACGACCAGAACTGACGCCCCGCTTCGAAGTCGATCCCCGCAACGTGAGATGACCCATCACTGTCGGATTTCACGACGTCACGAGGGTCGGTCGCTCCCGTCTCGATCCAAGTCTTAAAGTCATCGATCACCGACTGTGGCAATTTGCCCGTCGGCGGCATCTCGAATGACTCGTATTCCAAAGCGGACAGTAACAACGACTCGTCCAGATCGCCGGGAACGACCGCCGGTCCACTGTCGCCACCTCGTCGCGTGCTTTCGCGATCGTCCAGCCGCAGTCCACCTCGCAGCTTCTTTGAATCGGCAGCGTGGCACTCATAACAGTGCTGGACGAGCACTGGACGAATCTTGTTTTCGAAGAAGTCGGTCGACTGTTGTGCATCGTCTGCTGCGAGCGGTCCCCCATTGACCACAAGCGACACGAGCAGAGCCAGGCGCAAACAACGCATCGACACGCAGGAAGTCCTTAGCGGGTGGCAATGATAAGGTGGCATCAGATGATGACTGCCGGGGAAGACGTGGGCACTCCATCGTAATCGGCCACATTGCGACCGGCAAGCTGCAACCAGAACCCCTGCAAGACTTTCGACTGTTGAGACAGAATGCCATACTGGTCGACCAACTGTCCACAAATTCTTCAGTCCAGACAACACATGTCCGTCAAATCTTCCCTGCGCAGACACCTATCCCTCATGGCTTGCCTTGTGAGTCTCTCGGTCGTGACCTCCAGTTGTGATGATTCGGGTCCTGCCGTCACACCGACTGCGGTCGAATCGCCCGCCGACCCGCCGACACCGACGGCTCCGGCAAGACGAGTCTCGGATGATCCCCAGGCGATGACCATTGCTGAACTGCGCGACCGATTGCAGATTGGTGATGCCGGCGAAATCACGAAGGTTGGTGGACGCATTGTCTCAATGGACCTGCAACGCACGAGTGTGAAAGACCTGTCGGCCCTCGCAGGACTGCCACTCAAGGAGCTTTATCTGGAGGACACGCCCGTGGCCGACATCTCGCCGCTCGCAGGCATGCCATTGGAAAAACTCTACCTCAGTCTCACTCAAGTGACCGACCTGTCTCCACTCCGCGGAATGCAGTTGATCGAACTCAACCTTGTGAGTACCCCGGTGACGGACATCTCACCCCTCAAAGATGTCGGGCTCCGTACTCTTTGGCTTCCGGAGACACAAGTTGTGGACTTGTCGCCGCTTGCTGGGAAATCGTTCCTCAGCCTCGATCTGAGGGATACCCCTGTCAGTGACCTGACACCACTCTCTGGCAACGAGGGCCTCCGCCGTCTGCACATTGCCGGCACGAACGTCACTGATTTGACTCCTCTTGCCGGCCTCCAACTCGAACGCCTGGTCTTCACACCCAGCCGCATTGAACAGGGGCTCGACGCCATTCGGAAGATGAAGTCCCTCAAGGCACTGGACACATCTTTCGACGGAGTTGCACCAGTAAAGACGCCGGACGAGTTCTGGAAGCTGTACGAGGCAGGGGAATTGACAGAGTGAGTTCACCGGGAAGACGCAGAGACATGGAGGTGCCGCAGAACTGGGTCACGACAACTGCGCGGACCATTCGTCATGTAACTGTTAAGCACTTGATCTTCCCATGGTTGGGGTTTGATGGCAAACTTCGCGGGTCATGGATGACTTACGGCGACAGGTTGAAGAATTGCTTGATCGCGTTGCCGAATTGGAGCGGGAGAATGCCGAGCTTCGAACGC
>JAJDEJ010000124.1 GCA_029259815.1 Planctomycetaceae bacterium
CGGCGCACTTCGAAGTCACCCGCGATCCCGAAGAAGTCCAACGCATTCACGGCGGCCTGCTCAGGATTCTCCGCGAGCAGACACCGCTGGAGACTTTTGACTTCTGCAAAAACGAGCGAGCGACGACTGATCTCTTGCAGAACATGCAACGGATATGGGAGACGCGAGCACAAAACCGCGATGCCGAGCCTCCGCCGACAGACTAACAAGCAGCCCATCTGCCATCGCGCCGCGATGAGGCAAAGGCCAGCGGAGTGATGTTCCGCTGTTCCGAGAATGCAAGGCGCAAAAAAAGCCGCCCCCTTACGGTTGCGGCTGGTTGCCCCGTGGGGCAGTGCCTGCGAATGTTTAGTCTTTGTTGCGGAAAGACTCGCGGGCACGGATCGGTTACACTTAATTGATAGGGTAATGAACAGCCTAGTCTTGTCAAGCATCAGGACATATATGCGATGACTTACACATTGGGCCTCGATCTTGGCTCCAGCTCGATCGGTTGGGCTGCGATCGACGAAGACGGTGGTCGATTCCTGGGTGTCGGAGCACGCGTCTTTCCCGAGGGCGTCGATCGTGATACATCCGGTGCAGAGCATCCGAAGAACGAACGGCGACGGATCGCTCGTGGCCACCGGCGTCAATTGTCACGCCGAAGCCGACGGAAGCGGGCCCTTCGCCGTGCTTTGGCCGAAGCTGGTTGGTGGGATGGACAGACAGAGACTCTCGTCAACGAAGACCCTTACGAATTGCGGACGAAAGGTCTCAGCGAACAGTTGACGCTGTCTGAACTCGGTCGCGCCTTGATGCATATCAATCAACGCCGAGGATTCCTCTCGAACCGGAAGGCTGACCGCGGAAGTAACAATGAGAAGTCAGAGATACTCCAGGAGATCAACGCCCTCGCGGAGGCTATTGAGCAATCCGGCTCTCGCACCCTTGGTGAGTACTTGCACCGCTGTCGAGAAACGGACGGAGTGGAGGGTCCGGTCCGCAGACAGCACACTCGCCGGGACATGTACGAGAAGGAATTTGAGTTGCTCTGGAAGAGCCAGCAGCGATTCCATCCAGACGTTCTGACGGACGAATTGAAGTTCGGTCGGCAGGGACCGCAGAGATATCCCCGAGACCCCAAGCCGCTCAAGAAGCGACGCGACGGGAACAGCCTGCTGAAGGAATTCGGGTTCCACGGGATCCTCTTCTTTCAACGTTCTCTGTATTGGCCGAAATCGGTTGTTGGACGCTGCGAGTTGGAACCTCGCGAACGACGTTGTGAACGAGCTGATCGACGGGCCCAACGGTTCCGGTTGCTCAACGAGGTCAACAACTTACAAGTGATCCCACAGAAGGGCGAACCACGGCCTCTCACCAACAACGAGCGCGAGTCGCTGATCGAGTACTTATCTGGGAGGAAGGAGGCGACCTTCGACCTGCTTCGGAAACGATTGGGACTGCTGGAAGGTGATGGCTTCAACCTGGAAGCCGGAAGCCGACGGAAACTGCATGGTGTCCCAATCGATGCGGCCCTCGCTCACAAATCACTCTTCGGAAAATCTTGGTACAAACGGCCTGATGACGAACGAACCGAGATCGTGCGTTCCCTGCTCGACGACGAAGATGAACCGATCCTCCAGAAGGCGGTCGACGAGTGGGGATGCACGCCAGAGTTGGCAGTGCGGCTCTCAGAAGTCGATCTGACAAGCGTCGTCCGGGGATACGCTTCATATGGCCTCACGGCGATTCAAAAGCTGTTACCACACTTGGAGGCCGGGCTGCCCATGATGTCAAAGGACAACGAACTCAGTGCCCTAGCTGCGGCTGGTTACCTACGTCCCGATGAGCGGATTGGATCGCAAGGGAAATCGCTTCCGCTCCCTACTGACGACATCACCAACCCTCTGGTCCGACAGGCGCTGTTCGAGGTTCGCAAGGTTGTGCATGCGGCCATTCGTGAGTGGGGAATGCCCCGTGCCATTCACATTGAACTGGCCCGCGAAGTTCAGGGCTCACCAGAGCGACGGCTCAAAGCAGCACAGGCGATGCGCGCACGCGAGAAGGAGCGAGACGATGCCGCCGAGAAGATTCGCGAACTCGGCTACAAGCCCAGCCGCGATGCCATCAACCGGTATCGCCTCTGGAAGGAGCAAGGGGAAATTTGCCTGTACTCAGGACAGGCGATCTCACCCCGCCAACTCATGGAAGGCGAAGCCGACATCGACCATATCCTTCCCCGCTGGCGCAGTCTCGACAACTCGTACATGAACAAGGTCGTCGCCTTCCGGCGGGAGAACGAGGCGAAGGGAAATCGGACTCCCTATGAGTGGCTGGCGGAGATTGATCCTGAGAAATTTGACGCCATACTGCAACGCGCCAGATCGCTGCCGTACGAAATCCGTTTCCGGAAGATCCTGAAGCTACAGGCGAAGGAAGTCGTCCTCGAAAAATTTATCGCCCGTCAGTTGACCGACACCGCTTACATCACCACGCAAGTGCTCACGCTGCTCCGGCATCTCCAAGGGGTCGACGTTGTCCCCATCAAAGGACAGTTGACATCGGAATTACGCCACCAGTGGGGTTTGAATACGGTTCTTCGCACTGATGGCCTCAACCTCAAGAACCGCGATGACCACCGCCACCACGCGGTCGACGCCATCGTGATCGCCCTCACAAATCGGTCACGGCTACAGCAACTGGCCCGTGTTCGTGGAGCCGATGAAGTGTTGGAACATCCGTGGTCCAACTTCCGCGACGTCGTGGAGGAAGCTGTGGACGGCATCAAGGTCTCGCACAAGTCGGTCCGTGACATTTCTGGGGCACTCCACGAAGAGACCATCTACGGTCCCACCAGCAAGCCGGACCGTGCTTTAGACGGTGAACGGCCGCACGCGCAAGGGTGGATCGAAGACGAAGAAGCTTTCACGTACCGCAAGCCCTTGAGAGACTTAACGTCTGCAATGGTTGACGACATTCGTGATCCGCAGGTCAAAACGCTTGTCTTGGAACGTCTGGAACAATTCGGCGTCAAACGCAACACAAAGGGAAAACTGAGCGCGATTCCGAAGGATGCTTTCAAAGAGCCTTTGTACATGACTCGCAAAGCCGGACGCAAAGGTTCACGACCAACGTCGGTCATTAAAAAAGTCCGGCTGATCAAGCGGGACCAGACGATCAAACCGATCCGTGGAGGCTCAGCTTGGGTGAAGCCCGGTAACACCCACCACATCGCAATCTTTGAACTGCCGGCGAAGCCCGGAAAGAAACCGAAGCGGGTCTTGCATTCGGTGAACATGATGGAGGCATCGCGACGGGCACGGCATGGCGAACCACTCATCTCACGGATTCATCCCAACCATCCCGATGCCAAGTTCATCTTTTCGCTCAGTTGGGGGGAAACCGTCTGGGCCACCATCCAAAACCGTGAAGACCTCTACGTCTATCGCACATCTGCCTCCACGACAGGACAGATGACTTTTGTGTCTCACACCGACGCCCGCCCAAGCAACGAGCTGGAGAAATTCCGTCCAAGGCCAAACACGCTTGATGGCGTGAAAGTGACCGTCGATCCGCTTGGGCGTCTGAGAAACGCCAACGACTAATTTTCGCGTGCATTTGGTCTACACAGACCAACATAATCAAGGGGACGGCTCAACTTAGCTGAGATCGTCAGGAAGGAGTCTCCTGCACGGAGGCACATCACACTGCAATTGTTCCCGTTGCAGAGTCCTTCCGATGATCAAAAAGACAATCGAGATTTCGCAGCAGCCGGCTCACTTAGCCGTGCGACATGGTCAGTTGCAACTCAAACGCGACGGAGACGTTGTTGCTTCTCTCCCCTGCGAAGACTTGGGAGTCGTTGTCGTTGATCATCCACAGACGACCTACACGCATGCGGCTCTCACAGAGATGACCTCCCAGGGAGCAGTCGTCGTCCTCTGCGGACGCGATCATCTCCCGTGTGCCATGTTGCTGCCAACCGCCGATCACAGCCTGATCGTGCATAGGCTCCAGGCACAGATCAGCATCACTCAGCCGACGCGCAAACGGCTGTGGAAGCAGCTTGTCCGAGCGAAGATCCAAGCGCAAGCAGACAATCTCTTGCCTGATTCACCACCGGCTCGCCGACTGCGCGAGTTTGCAAAATCCGTACGTTCGGGTGATCCCACTAACCGTGAGGCGCAGGCAGCGAAAACCTATTGGTCCGCCTGGCTATTGCAAGCCCCCGAAACGGAAGACGAATCACTGGACTCATTCCATCGTGACCCTGACGGCGATGGAGTGAACGCGATGTTGAACTACGGGTATGCGATTGTTCGGGCGGCCATTGCTCGATCCATCGTGACCGCCGGACTCCATCCGGCCTATGGCCTCTTCCACTCGAATCGAAGCAATGCCTTCTGTTTGGCGGACGATCTCATCGAGCCATTGCGACCAATGGTCGATGCCTGCGTCCGAAGCCTCGCATTCGCAGGAGAATCACAACTCACGACAACCGTCAAAGCAGAACTTCTGGGCCTGTTGACCGAAGAGGTCTGTACGGGCGGAACAACCGGCCCCCTACTTGTCTCAATACAACGATTTGTCACGTCGCTCGTTGACGTGTTTGAAGGAAACGCCAAGAAACTCACGATCCCAACCCGATGCAACTCAGCTCCTATCGCAGCATGTGGCTCGTAACAATGTTCGACCTGCCCGTCGATACTCGACTGGCCCGGAAGCACTATGCGCAATTCCGTAAGTTCCTCCTCACTGATGGCTTCCACCGACTACAATACTCTATCTACGGTCGGCACTGTTCGAGTGAAGAAAACGCCCATGTGCATGTCCGCCGAATTGAGCACCGACTCCCTCCCGACGGCGAAGTCCGTATTCTCACCGTTACTGACAAGCAGTTCGAGCGCATGCGCATTTTCTGGGGAAAAACCCGCCGGCCATCCCCAGACTCACCATCACAGCTCACACTTTTTTGACGGCCAGCCGGCCGCAACGCACGACTGGCAGTCAACTTTGGGTGGAACAAGTGTAACTGATCCGTGCCCGTGAGCAGTCCGCAACAAAGGAGATCGCGTACTGCATGTGCCAAGCAGTGTAACTGATCCGTGCCCGTGAGCAGTCCGCAACCCGGTTTGGAACGCCTCCTCCCTCAGAAAAGTGTAACTGATCCGTGCCCGTGAGCAGTCCGCAACAGCAAGGCGAAGGGTCGCGACATCGTGCCGAGTGTAACTGATCCGTGCCCGTGAGCAGTCCGCAACCAGAGACACGATACGTGCGGTTTCCGGCTCAGTGTAACTGATCCGTGCCCGTGAGCAGTCCGCAACCCGGACCATCCGTCCGGGGGTCTGTGTGGTAGTGTAACTGATCCGTGCCCGTGAGCAGTCCGCAACTCGGGCCGGGGGAGGCGATCCTCCGGGTAAAGTGTAACTGATCAGTGCCCGTGAGCAGTCCGCAACCTGAAGCGTATTGGTTGCGCCTCGGCTTGGAGTGTAACTGATCCGTGCCCGTGAGCAGTCCGCAACCCGCTGCGCTGAGCTCGAAAGGCGAATGAAAGTGTAACTGATCCGTGCCCGTGAGCAGTCCGCAACTCACCACTCTTCGCGTCCTCTTTGCCGAGCAGTGTAACTGATCCGTGCCCGTGAGCAGTCCGCAACCACAGCTCGTGCTCATAAATCTCCTCACGCAGTGTAACTGATCCGTGCCCGTG
>JAJDEJ010000125.1 GCA_029259815.1 Planctomycetaceae bacterium
TGGCCGCCTTGAGAAACGCCGGTCTCAATTGGCTGCGGCACCTCGGAACCGCTAACATCACCGCCACCTTACGCAGCTTCACCCGGAATCCCTTACGTCTCCTCCGCAAACTCGGCTACCCGAACTAAGCGTTCGCCCTGGATTTCAGTAGTGGGTCAGTTTGCTGCCAAGACGTTCCGGGTGGCACGCCCTGACGTCAGGAAGGGCGTGGCGCATGGTTCTGGAGCCTTCCATTTTTGGTCCTGCGCTCGCCACGCCCATCCCGTTGGTCTGGGCGTGCCACCCATTTTGACCAAACCGACCCACGACCCCGATTTCGAGGATCATCTCTGGACAGGATTCAACGTCACGGAGTTGACGTTGGTGTCACACGAGACTCAAACGCCCCTAGATCGATGGCCCCGGTAATCGTTCGTTTGCGTGCTCCGCGTGGTTTGGCGTATTCCCAGTCGAGGATGATCTCATGGCTCTTATCGATGACCAACGGTGCTCCGGCATCAATACAGATAGAATCTGAGGTCGGGCGGAAGTCATGGCGGGCGAAGTCGACGAAACCGGGTGATTCGCCTTCGATATTACCGCTGGCAATGACGCGGCCCTCGAAGCCCTCTTCGTGAGAAGAGGTCCACCCCTTCTTAATCCAGTTGCCCGTCATGCGGACGAGTCCCGACTCATCGAGAATGGCGAGTTGAGAACCGGGTGCGGTCGTGTAGAAGACGTTGCCGGTCATCACAGCGGTCTCTTCGTTGGTCGAGAGACGGGCGATGGTCGTTCTGCCGCTGAGGTGTGAGATAACCGTGTTGTTCAGGAAGTACAAGACGCCCTTTCGATAATCTGGCTCGTTGCCGTTGTCGCCGCCGTAGTGCAGGATCTGATTATTGCCACCGCCTTCATGTTCGATGAGGACGTTGCCGTAGACGAAGGTTTGGCCGTAACGGGGATCATTGATAATGTCCATGCTGTCGTCTCCCTCCACGAGGTCCAACTGTCGGTTGCCCCCTTCGATCCAGTTGTAGCGGACGATGAGTCCGGCTGACCGATCCTTGAGGGCATTGCCGCGACACCCCTTTCGCAACGGGCCGAACTGATTGAACTGGTAGGTCATCCCCCGTGTGGCCGAATAGGCGTTGTGCTGATAGTAAGTCCCCTCCATCCCGTTCGTGTGGATGTAGCACCCCTCGACAAGGACGTCCCGTGACTCGAAGGCCGAGAAGAACCCGTTGGCACAGTCGCGCATGATGCAGTTGCGGACGGTGATGTTCGATCCGCTCTCGACGTAGATCGCGGAGGCGGCCTCGGAGTAGGCTTCAAGACCACCGCGACCGAGAAACATATACTCGGGATGAGCCGCCCGAATATCGAGGTTCTCGACGATGATGTGTGTTGGGTGTTCAACGTCCGGCACGTTCGATCCGCCGATCTTGATGACGGCTCGTTGCTCACTCCAGAAGTCGAGTCCGGGAGGGGTCGTGGCTCGTTCTCCGTCAATGACCGGCAGTTGCCCATTCGGTCCCGCCACGCCACTCACAGTAATCGGCTGCTCGGCCGTCCCATGACCGACGAGTACCCACTTGTTGTGATAGGGCTTCTGCCGCCAATGGATGAAGACGGTGTCGCCCGGCTGCATGGCATGCCAAGGGACCTCATACGGGCTCTCCAACTCCTGCCCCGGTCCAGCGTGGTAGTCCTTCGCCAGCGCAGTCGCAGAGACACAAAGACTCGTGATGACTGAGACCGTGCAGATCGTGAGATAGAATGACCGCATGTTGCTTTGACCACTCAGGCGTTGTGCTGGAGACGAGTACAGAGTCTCATCGTACGTCGAGGTGCCACGACAAGGGAGAGCGAGTTGGCCGAAGTCACCAGCCGGGGCGAGGCTGAATGGTGGTTGTGCGGGTTACGGAAGAAAGGGGAACACGGATCAAGGCGGATGCGGCGGATAACAACGGATACGATTCGCATGACGCACTTCGTTTCCTTCGTTCCCTCTTGTCCAAACTCAATAAAGGGAGACACAATCAACTTACAAGGAAACGAAGTGTGTGGGAAAGGGGTCTGGCACCATTTCGTTTGTCTCACACTCAGAAACTCCGAAGAAGAGTGAGACGAAATGGTGCCTGACCCCGCTTCACCTAAAGACACACTCGCATCCGCCCGAATTTTCACCTTCGAACGTCTTCTGCCTTGGCGGCGAAGTTTACCGACTCGAAGCCGGCGGCTCGGCTGAGATCGTACACGGCAATCACGTCTTGCATGGGGACTTCCGGGCCGATGTCGAGGATGACCGGGCTGTCCGCTGAGAGCTGCGCGAGTTCATCGAGCGGTGCGGCCAACTGTTTCACATCGGCGTACTCCGTCCCATTCATGTCGATCACGGTCTGTCCTTCGTTGGTGGTGCGGAGTTTCAACCAGACTTCGACAATCCACGGGTCGCGATCGAGCGGTTCGCTCGCTTCGATTCCGCCGGCAGCCGTCAGTTCGGTGGGCAACAGCGACTCATGCACCTGCCCCGCTGCTGCGACCACGAAAAAGATTAGCAGGAGGACCACGATATCGATCATCGGCGTCATGACGTCGTTGTCGCGACTGCGATCGGATCGGGAGTGTGTCGAGGGGATTCGCATGACCCTTTTGCCCTTACTTCTCAAGCACGTTGAAACCAACGTTGGTTACTCCCGCACGCAGACACGCCAGCAGAATTGGCTCGACGTTCGCATAAGGCGTGAGTCGATCACTGCGGATGCGGACTTCGTAGTCGGCCGTCCGACCGTTTGGCTCCGTCTGTAAGAGTTGTTCAAGCTCGGGCATCTCGACCGGCCGTCCCTTGACGAAGAGCGCACCATCGTGAGTGACCGACACGATCATTCTGCGTGGCGACTCATGACTGTCGTCGACTTGTGAGGCCTGCGGGAGTTCGACCGCTTCGACCTGTTCGTTCTGCGCGAAGTGGGCCGTCACCAGAAAGAAGATCACCAGCAGGAACACCACGTCGATCAACGGCGTGATGTTGAAGCGAATGCCGGGCGGATGCTCTCGCTGCGGTACTTTCACGACTTGGCCCCTCGCTCGGCTGCAACCGGAGGGATCGATGGCCGTGCGGCGCGTCGCTCTGTCGCACGAACGTCGACTGTCTCTCCTTGCTGTGACCGTTTGGCCATTCCCCGTTTGTAGGGCGTCAACGTTTGCTCAGCTAGCAATGATGTCTCGGCGACGTATTCGTCGATGCGGTTGCGGAACAGCGAGAACGCTGCAAGGGCCGGGACAGCGACTCCCAATCCCAACAGTGTCGTGACGAGAGCCTGTGAAATCGCGGGGGCGAAGTCGGCCGTTTGCGGGACCGCTTTGTTAGCGAACTCGCTGAACGCGCGGATCATGCCCAGCACGGTGCCCATCAGGCCAATCATGGGGGCCAGTGTGCCGATGACCGAGAGGTATTCAATCTTGCGGTACAGCCGTGCTGCCTGTTCCTGGGACGCATCCTCCATCGACTTCTCGACCGCTGTGTATCCCAACCCGACTTCTTGCAGTCCAGCGGAGACCACATAGGCAAGAAAGCTCGGTTGCTCACGGCACTGCTTGTCGGCTGCCGCAAACTGTCCTTCGCTGATCGAGCGATGGACCGACTCCGCGAGCCCGGTCGGCATCAGGGCCGATCGGCGAATGCTCAACAGGTGCTCAACGATCAAGGCAACCATGGCCACACTGAGTCCGATGATGACCGCACCGATCATCCCGCCAGCTGCGATCAGGGAGCGCACGTCGAGCGGGTCCGCTTCGGCGACCGGGGCATCATCCGCCACCAGTGGCCTGACGCAGAGAATGAGCAGCGTGATCGCCGTCAGGCTCATCAGGCGAAAGGAACGTTCAACCATCTGTCCGTGCATCCTTGGGCGGAGTTGTCTGATCTAACAGAGATCGAGCCTGAGCAGCTGCCAGTGTCCAACCGGCACCCTCTGTGACTTCCTGCCACAGAGATCGGGCTTCTTCGATTCGTCCGAGTCGCATGAGGACTGTGCCAGCGTTGACAGTCGCTTGCGACGTCAACGGTTCATTCTCGTTGTGGACGGTCGGTAGCCAGAGGAATGTCGCAGCAGCTTGATCATACTCGCTTTCCTGAACGAGAGCACGTCCCAACACGAAGTACGGTCCGGCTCGGAGGGCGACCGGCATCGCTTCGATATCCGACTGCCAACGTGAGAGTTCGTTGGGGGAAACACCGGTCGTGATGTTCAGCCGCCAGAGCTGAGCGGTGGCCAGCGATGCGATGTACGGGTCGCCGGACCTTGCCAGTCGACGCAGCGTGCTGCGTGTGACATCTGCATAAGACGTGTCGAGTAACAGACAACTGGCTCCCAACAGGCGAGCGACATCGTCATCACTGGTGAGCCATTGTCGGGCTTGCTGACGCAAAGAAGTGTTGACCTCAGCCGTGTCCCAGATCAGGGGGATCAAGGGCCACTCGCGGGGCGCGCGTTCGCTCTCGGTGATCTGAAGGAAACGAGTTCCCGCTGTGCCACGGTCCCTTTGTCGCATGGCACAACGGACAAGCCAGCCCAGCACTTCCCGCTTCACCCAATCTCGCGGCTCATCTTCGAGTGCCTTTTTGAACTGCCCCACGGCCTGATCAATCTCGTCTGCAGCAAACAGGCGTACGCCCTCTCGGTGAGCGTCCGTTTGGACAGCTTCAACAGAAACAACTTGATCGGCCGGGAACGTGCGGACAGGCAGTTTGTCATTGACATGGAGTGAGATCGTTGCCGCCGTGTAGTCGACGATGTCACCTGCAATGACCAATGGACTCGCCTTGTCCGGCGGCTGCACCACCACGCGATCCTTGGCGTCAACCTGCTGCGTCACCAGACAGAGTTTGAGCAACAGGAAACTGGCACCGAGGAGGATGTCACTTCCTCTACGTCCGACTCCTGTCACCGCTTGCGGCTTAGCCCCCCCGCAGACCATTCGGAATTCCCTTCACTCTAAGCGACCCTCTGAACTGCGACGAACAAAAAGTCATGCCTCAGCAACGGTCACCGGGTCTTCGGCCTTGCGGAACACATAGGGCAACAACAACACAAAGCCCGCCGTGATGGCCATGTCGGCCACATTGAACACGCCGGTTCGCAGACCGCCAATACCGAGATTCAGGAAGTCAATCACGACCCCATTCTGCGTCGTCGCACGATCGATGAGATTACCAATTCCACCAGCGAAGATGAGAGTCAATGCGATCATTGACAATCGGTCGATGTCCGTGCGAAAGAAGATGATCGTTCCTACAAAGGCCAGCACCACGCCATTGACGACTGTCAGTAACCAGAAGCGAGCATCCGGTGGGAGGTTCTTCGCGAGTCCAAGAAATGCACCGGGGTTCTCCGCATACTGAATTCGAAATGTATCGCCAAAGAAGGAGTAGAATTGCGGAGGTGGCCCCTTCAAGTGGTCAACAGCCAACTGCTTGGTTGCCTGATCACACCCGACGCAGGTGATGAGCACGATCGCGAGAAACGCAAGACGCCAGCGACCTTGGGTGATGTTCATGAACTTCTCAGGAGATTAGAGAGATAGTCGTGGCTGACGAACCGAATATTCACTCAGCAAGAGGTGTGCCGGAATTGTACCGTGCGTGAAGAATTGGTCCAAGATGGCTTCACAACAAATGATTGGTATCTGACAGGTCGTCTTTTTTGACGCAAAGACACCGAGGAGCAGAGACGCGCAAAGTTCTGATTGTTAGCAAACTCTTCGTCTTTTGCGCGTCTTGACCACTTTGCGACTTTGCGTCAGAAAAATCTATGGCTGATCATCAATGACAGGAACGCTCGGGCGTCAGTCCAGACGTTTGACATCCTGATATTTGTAGATCCCGCCACTGTCGTCGGCCAGTCTCTGCAGGAAGTTCCGTGGCTCCCCTGCGCGCCTGAGATTGGGCCCTTCGCCGAATTCAATGCAGTGAATCCGTGCCCCGCCGTTATTCCGACTGCGAATCCTCTCCAGTTCGGCAAGCGTCAGTCCTGGTTCGTCAGCATCGGTGAGGAAGAAGATCACATCCGCATTGAACTTCATTGCCACTTCCAATGCATTGTAATGTGTTGTCCCACCGTCCGGGCGAATGGCACCCAATTGACGATCGACATCGACACGATGCGTGTCGATCCCGCGGAACATGTCTGACCGGTTGCTGGGAGGGGTGAGCAGCAGCGGTTCGTTGTTGTAAAAGATGACCTGAAACTCTTGCGTCGCATCCAGATTTTCCAGGCTCGCCTTCAATTCGGCCTTCGCCCGTCGCATGGCTCGGTAGTCATCCATGCTGTGGGAACGATCCAGCACATAGACGAAACGACGGCCTGCATCCTGCACACCAAACAGCGACGTGCTTCGACCAAGCACGTTAGGAGTTGACGGCGGCGGACCTGTTCGCGGCTGTGTCTCCAGCGAGGGGACAGGACTGCTGCCGCTGGTGATGTCGGGCAACCCGCCGATGCCCAACACGGGCTCGCTGATGTCGGTCGGACGCTCCCACTCAATGGGGGGCCCATCCAGCAGGGGGCCCATCTCGAACACCGTTGTTGGCTCAACGGGGGCAGGACTCACGTCCTCGGACGTCTCTTCAGTCGGCTCTTCCTCAGTGTCACCGGACGTGAGATAGACGCCGACCTCTCGAAAGCTCTCGCCCCCGTC
>JAJDEJ010000126.1 GCA_029259815.1 Planctomycetaceae bacterium
CGCAATAGAATCTGTGCTGCTCGTCGTAGAATCTCATCAGGGTCCTCCTTGGTCAGGCGTCCTGGGGCCTTTGAACCACTCAAAGGCTCCAACGGCACTATCAGACAAGCAGACCTCTCAAGCGAGGCCATAATGAGCATCAGACATTGGTCATGTTCAAAGTCTCTCCTGTGAGCTTTGGTAACATCGGCTGGTTGCGTTCGCGTCATGTGCTCCGGGAAGGTTGTCTGCTTCGTCTGAATTCAGGAACAGGAATCGTGAGACAGAAGGTGCCCGTCACATGTCATACCCTCTTGGTTGCGACCTCCATGATCGTCAGTCTCCTGTCGATAGCACATCCGCCGCACGTATGAGATGATCTGCCTGTACTTCTCCGGTTGGGCCGACGAGGAAGAACTGCTCGACACCTTCCAACAACTGAGCCAACCCCCATAAACTTGCAGACAATCACCGTGCCGAACATTATTGGGCGAGAGCCGGCCAGTGATAGGATGCGACCATACATACCGGTCGGCACAGCCGGCCCTACGTTTGGATGTGCTGAACCAGGAGTTCGTGATTGTGAGATTTCGCTGGCACCTCCTCACGCTGACTCTTCTGAGTTGTCCAGCGGTTGCGGCAGACGTGGATCGCTTTTCGCTTTGGGATGACGCGGCACCACTGCCTGCGGGTGGTGATATTTCTGTTCTCCCAAGTGTTGAGTTCCATGTCATCAAGAAGTGGGACCAGGAGTCGGATGGCTACACGTTTCTGCATGGGGTTGGGTTGGCGTGGCATCGGGGGAGGCTCTATGCGTCGATTGGTCACAACAGGGGAGTGGAGAACACGGTGACTGAGGAGGCACAGTTTCGGGTCAGTGACGATCGCGGACGGACATGGGGACCGCTGGGTGTCATTGACGATGGCGATGAGCAGAATCTCGCTGTGAGTCATGGTGTCTTTCTTTCGCATCAGGGGACGCTGTGGGCCTTTCAGGGGGCGTATTACGGCAAGATGGAACGTGTTCACACGCGTGCTTATCGACTTGATGAGGAAACGGGTGCATGGGAGAAACTTGGAGTTGTCGTGGAGGATGGCTTCTGGCCGATGAACCAGCCTGAGAGGACAGCCGACGGCAACTGGATCATGCCCGGCTTCGCTGCACGGCGTGACTCGGGTGACAAGGTCTCACCGGCAGCGGTCGCGATCAGCAATGGCGATGATCTCACGAAGTGGGAATTCGTGAGCATTCCCGTGGCCGCAGAGGTCGATCGGATGTGGGGCGAATCTGCGATCTTCATAGACGATCATCAGATCTACAACATTGCCCGCTTTGGTAGCCAGGCGATGGCACTGTTGGCGACGAGCAGCGACCACGGTCGCACATGGTCACCTTCGCGTGTGAGCAACCTTCCCATGACAACGTCGAAGCCAGCCGCGGGGATACTCAGCAATGGCCAAGGCTATCTCGTTTGTACAACGGCAAGGGACAATGGAAGCAAGCGAACGCCCCTCACAATCGCGGTGACAATGCCCGACGAGAACCAGTTCTCGCAGGTGTTCGTCATTCGACGCTCGATGAATCCGGGTCACCCCGGCGAATCTGCGAACGAGTTGCGTCTGTCTTATCCCTGTGCCATCGAGCATGACGGAAAGCTCTATGTGGGCTACTCCAACAACGGCGGCCGTCGCGGCAATTTGAATAGTGCGGAACTCGCCGTGATTCCGATTCGCGCTTTGGAGCTAAACCGCTGAATACCGCCGGACACCCATGTCTGATGTGGTTCCAAGCGATCGATTCCCAGGATCTGTCTGAAAATACTCGGGTGGCTTCTATGAAGGCCCGTTGTGTGTTCAGGACATCCGCTTCGCTGCTGACCCAGCCACCCACGATCAACTCTCGATTTCAGACAGAGCCTCGCACAGGCATAGGTCCCGCCGGTTGATGGACGAGTCACTTGACCTGTAGAGTGGTGCCCGTTGGACATCCTTTCCAGACGAGCGATCTTGCATGAACTCTGATGAATCCCCGCGTCCGGTGTTGCGAGTCGTGCTGACCTGGGCGTCGTTGGTGATCATTATCGCCGGCATGAAGGCGGCAGCCGAGTTGGTGGTACCGTTCTTGCTGTCTCTCTTTTTGGCGATCATGAGCGGTCCGGCCCTGCAGTCTTTGCGGAAGCGTGGGCTGCCTCAGTGGCTGGCGATGTTGCTCGTATTGGCCGGACTCTGCTTTGTGGTTGTCGTGCTGGCGACGGTCATTGGCACGACGATCAATCAGTTCGTGGCCGAGTGGCCAGAAAAGTATCAACCTCGGACGAGGGAGATCTTCGCAGACTGGAATGACTGGATCGACCACATCGTGGCCAACTGGGCGTGGATCAGTCACATGAAACTCGAGGACTTCGTCGAGAGTCTGAAGATTGAATACTCTGAGAGCACAGTATCCCGGTGGACTCGATGGATTGAACCCAATTCGATTATGCAGTTGTTCCTGACCTCGACGCGCGCCGTGAGCGGACTGCTCAGTCAAACGCTGCTGATCCTGATCACCACTTTGTTCCTCTTGATCGAGGCGTCAACACTTCCTGCGAAGATGCAGCTGATCGCCGGTGATTCGACGTCTCATTATGGGAAATTGCGACAGATTGCCGAAGACGTCAACAGCTACATGGCCATTAAGACGAGCACGAGCCTGCTGACGGGGGCCATCGTCACCGTCAGTTTATGGCTGTTGGATGTCGACTTTTGTCTCTTGTGGGGATTGACGGCCTTCCTGCTCAATTACGTACCGAATATCGGTTCGATTCTCGCTGCTGTGCCTGCGGTGCTGCTCACGCTGTTGCAGTACGGTTTCGGTACAGCGGCCATCGTGGTTGGCCTTTATCTCGCGGTGAACATGCTGGTCGGCTACTTCGTCGAACCACGGTGGATGGGCCGCGGGTTGGGCCTGTCGACACTCGTCGTGTTTCTTTCGCTCGTGTTTTGGGGTTGGGTGCTCGGCCCGGTGGGCATGATTATCTCTGTCCCACTGACGATGACAGTGAAGATTGCTCTGGAAAACAGCAAAGATGCACGCTGGCTGGCAGTCCTGATGGGATCGGGAGAGGCGCCTCCAGATTCAGGCACATGACGACTGAGCTATTGCGCTCTGGATCAACATCTCAAGGCCGTTGTGTGGGAAGACACTCCTGACTCGTTCGATGGCGGAACCGTCGGCTTGGGGGACGGTTCGACATTTTCTGGATTTTTTCTGTAACAGTTGCGTGTGACGTCCGCCTGACGCAGTGGCGGTGGTGTTTTTGGTCGTTCGATCAAATGCCGCCGCAAAATCTCACTAGCACTCTCTGTTGCCCAGGGGACGAAGACCATGCCCTCACTTCTCGACGCTTGCCCGGACGTCCTGGTTCTCGAACGTTACCTCTCAGAAGATCTCGAAGCTCAGGAAGCTTCCCTGGTCGACTCACATGTTGTCGACTGTGTGAGTTGCCTCGACCGGCTGGAAGACATCGTCGCCTCTCGATGGGAGAGTGGCGATTTGCCGCTTCCCAGTGAAGACGAGGAGGTCCCCTCGATTGCGGGATACGACGTTCTTGGGAAGATCGCGGCGGGGGGCATGGGGGTTGTCTGGCGGGTCCGCGATACGGAATTCAATCGTCCTCTGGCCGTCAAAGTCATGAAGTCGACCGCAGCCGGCAAGAAGAGTCATCGACGACGCTTTCTGCGTGAGGCTCAAATCAGTGGCCAACTCGCTCATCCGTCGATTGTCCCTGTCCACGCGATGGGGACGCTGGCTGACGGGCGACCTTACTACACGATGAAAGTTGTGGAAGGTTCGACGCTGGCGTCGCGACTTCGCGAAGCGGGGACCGACGACGTGGATCGTGAAGAACTGATTCAAATCTTCCGGCAGGTCTGTCAGGCGGTCGCCTTTGCCCATCGCAAGGGAGTCGTGCATCGTGACCTCAAGCCGCATAACATCATGGTCGGCCGGCACGGAGAGGTGCAGCTCATGGACTGGGGGCTGGCCAAAGTGCTCAGCGATCCCGATATGAACGAAGAGCCGTTCACACAGGACAGCATCGTGCAGACAGCCGAGTCAACGATGACCGAAGCAACACGATACGGCGACATGATCGGTACACTGTCGTACATGCCACCCGAACAAGCACGCGGCCTCCACGAGCGGGTGGGTCCTCGGGCTGACGTCTTCGCGCTCGGAGCCATTCTCTGCGAGATCCTGATCGGTTCACCCCCTTACACGGGATCAACGATCAATGAGATTCATCGCAAGGCGGTCGATGCGGATGTGGAACCTGCCCTCGATCGGCTCACGAGTAGCGGGGTGGATCCGGCCCTTGTTTCGCTGGCTCAACGGTGCCTGTCCGTCGACACAAGTGCGCGACCCCGCGATGCGGGCGAGGTGGCCACAGCCATCGAGCAGTATCAGCAGGGAGTTCTGAAACGACTCCGCGATGAGCAGCTCGCCCGAGAACGTGATCAGGTCCAGGCAACCGAAGACCAGAAACACCTTCGTCTGCAGGCACAATGGGAACGTCGGCGGCGGCGGTGGACGCTCGCACTCTCAGCGGCTGCCCTGACGTTGATCGCGATGACGTCGTTCGGTGTAATCACAATGCAGCAGCGGCGGGCAGCCCGTCACGAGAATCAGATGCTCGCTAACAAGTCGCTTGCGCTGATCGATACGTCGCTCTGTCGTGGCGACCTGACAGCAGCCAATGCAGAGCTCAAGCGCGCGGCCGCTTTGCTTGTCGATCACGACATGGATCAGAGGGCACGACTGCAAGAGTTGGCCGACGCTCTTGCGTTAGCACAGACGCTTGACGCCGTGCGAGGCGAGTACTTCACGTGGAGCAACGGCTGGTTCGATTGCTTCACGGCGATTGACCGCTACCGTGTCGATTTCGCAGACGCCGGTTGGCCAATGCTCGATAGCGATCCGAATGAACTCGCCCATCGCATTCAAGCCTCTCCGATCACAGACCGCATCATCGCGGGACTTGACGACTGGGCATGGCTCACGCACCGCGAGTCACTGCGTACCGAGGAAGAGGCACAGCGACAGACGTACATTGCTGATCGCAATCGTTTGCTCGGCATCGCCCGTCAGGCGGCACCTGATCTCGGACTTAATGACGAGTTACGCGATCCGAATCTGTGGGACCAACCCGATGCTTTGCTCGACGTCGCTGAAAAGGTCGACCCAGAGGATGAGTCAGCCGAGTTGCTGGTTTTGATTGGTAAACTCCTGCCGGAGTCAGCTCAATTCGAATTCTGGAAACGGTGTCAGGCCCATCACCCTCGTGACTTTTGGCTCAACATTGAGTTGGGACGTTCTCTGCTCGAGCAAGTGACCGAGAACATCCCCGCCGATGATCCGTTCGGCATGAACCCGGTGACTCGCGCCTTCTCAGAGTCAGCATTTAATACTGCTGACAATCTCGATAAGGCCCGCCAGAGTGCCGGCTACTACCGAGCTGCACTTTCGGCGAACCCGCAGCGGGTTGGTGTGCATCTCGATCTCGCCGCCGCGTTGGCCTTGAGCGGTGATCTCGACGGAGCAGCCGAACTGACCCGAGCAACGACACTCATCCCGCCCAGTTCTCACGTTGCGGTTCACGAAATGGCCGCGGCCCAGCATCAACGAGGGCTGGCCCTTCGCAAACTGGGTAACCTGACAGCTGCTGTCGACAGTTTTCGTTCAGCGCTTTCGACAGACGAGACCTACATCATCGCCCGCTGGGATCTGGCCACGACATTGCAGAAACTCGACCGGCACGACGAGGCTCGCGAACATCTGGAACAACTCCGCCTTGAGGCCCCGGACAATACGGCCCTCACCACAATGACATTGCTACATCATGGAGACTGACAGTCATAGCTTCTTGAGAAGACGGTGTCAGCCAGTGGCAGGCAGGAAGCGTTCGTCGTCGAAGGAATAGCGGCAATAGCGACAGATCCGTGCCCCGGCCTGCACGCGCTCGGCACACATGGGACACGCCTTCTGAGTCGGTCCTGGGAGCGTTGCGACAGCCGCGTCGATTCGCTGATCGTGGCTTGCCAGCACAGCTGACGGGGATCGTTCCACGACGACCGGTTGTGCCCGCTGCTGGAGTTCGCGGAGGAGTTGATCGAAATCGGGTAACCACATCTTGTGGATCGCAATCTGTGAGCCGTAGTTCTCCTGATTCCATTTCATCAGGCTGACTTCATTGATCTGCTTGGGGAGCGGTGAGAATCCGAAGAGCGACAGCCAAAGACTACAGGCCGACTTGGCAGGAGGCAGGATCGTCAGCAGGGCCATCATCACCCGCGTGAATCCTTGTCCCAACACACGGTCGCCCTCATGTTGTAAGGCGGGTAACTGCGTTCGCGAGGCAATGTACGCCTCGGGATCGCTTGTGGTGAGTCCCAGATAAGTGACTCCCGACATCTTTAAGGCCTGCGACTTTTCCAGATGTTCCCAGCGGATCAGCCCGGTGCACAGATAGCAATCGAGCAGTAGTCCGTCCTCGCGGAGTTCGATGGAGCCACTGTTGCGGAGCATGATCTTTGCCATGACGACTCCGCCGAACCCGAAGAACGCAAGGGTCGTGGCAATCGTGAACGCATCGCCAGTGTCGAAGGCGTCCATGACCATGCTAAAGGAGAGGGCCGCCGCAGTGAGAAACACGGCTCGCCAAACTAGCGACAGCCGCAACGCATAATGTTTCGTTCCGTCCATGGCAGTTGCCTCTCCGGGCGTTCAGTCGCGGTCACGAGTTGGGAAGGAGGATGGTTTACGAAGCAACAGTGAGATGCGTCAATTGCATCCGGCTTTCGTTTCACCCTGAAGGCGGATTTCAGCAAAATTGGACGCTAAGAGCAGCAGTCGCTGGTCAAGAATCATCGACAAGCGCTTACCAGTCCCGCAACTCGGGTGGTGGCGGTCCGGGGTGACGGTCGCCGAGGCGGCGGAGGTCGAACCGGCGAACACCGGCGATGGCGAAGCCTGCGATCAGGGACACGCCTCCGTAGTACAGCAGAACGAATAGCACGTCCGAGCCAAAGTGGTCTGACCGGTCTGAGGTGAAGGGAAACAGCGAGGCATTCAAGAGCAGGCCGAGGTGGACATTGCGGATGACAACCTCAATCTGACTGGTGACGCGTTCAAGGACAGTCAGTCGGAAGACCCAGGACAGCACAACACACGCGTAACTCTGGATCACCACGAGCAGAATGATCGACAGGTGTATCGGGAATGCGTAAGCGGTCAGGTTGATTCGTCCCGTCTGTACTGATGCCACGACATAGAAGATCAGTAGGGCGGTCGCACCCCGCACACACCATCGTCCCAGCGGCATCGCTTGGAGTGGCAAGTGACGACGCAGGGTCATGCCGGCGACCAGAGGCAGTAACAGGTTCACGCTGATGTCAAACAGGATTCGACCGGCTGGCATCTCGAAGTCACCGGGAAGATAGTCGCCGGCGAACGTCTTGAGTACCAACGTCGTTGTCACCATCGACCCTAATGTGCAAACGGCTGTTGCTGACACTGACAGCGCAATACTCGCCTTGGAATACAGGGCGAAGATATTCGAAAACAGACCCCCTGGCAGTGCTGTCACCAGGAGCAATCCGACCGAGATGCCCGGCGACAGATACAACAATTTGCTCAAGCCCACTGCCACCAGCGGGCCCATCACCAACTGCGACACCAGAATCAGCACCAAGCATCGCGGCCGATCTGCGACGCCTCGAAACGCTTCGCTTGTCAGAGTCGTACCCATGCCGAACAAGGCCAGCGCGCAGAGTGCCGAGGTGACGAAGAATTCATACTCAGGAAAGTCAGCAAACATTCTGCTCACGCTAAAGCCGCGGACGTATGTCCGGCAACGGAAATCGTCGGAAGTTCGGTGCCCCGCTCAGGGTCATGTTGATTGCAGGAAGCGTGAAGACATGTTGTCGGAAGTCATCACCTGACGGCGTACTTCTGCACGACACGTTCGTCGACTTCGATGCCAAGTCCCGGTGTGGTGGGGACGCGAACAAAGCCGTCCTCGACATCAAATGGCTCAGCGACAAGTTCGCGTCGCCAGGGATTCTCTGATGTATCAAGTTCCAGCATGGGAGTGTCGGTCGGGAAGCCCCAATGCGGGTCGGGCAGCAGCGACAATAGATGAGTTGTCGCTGCGATCAGGATGGCACCGCCCCAGCAGTGCGGCAGGCTCCGGATGCCCGAGAGGGCCGCCAGTTCGGCGATGAACAGAGCTTCGCCGATCCCTCCGCACAGGCTCACGTCTGGCTGGATGATGTCCATCGCCCGTCGATCAATGAGTTGCTTCGCACTCGCACGTGAGTCGACTGCCTCGCCCGCTGCGAGTGACAACGGCAGCTTACGTCGCAGCTCATCGTATGCTGCATACTTGGGTGACTGCGGCAGCGGTTCCTCAAAAAACTCAAAGCCGAGTTCATGCAACACATGTCCCATCTGCAATGCACTCGACATCGTGTAGGCCGCGTTGCCGTCCACCATCAGCTTGATGTCCGGACCGACAACATCACGCACCCTCTCGGCAACGACGGCTTCGCGTCGCACCGAATATCGACCCAACCGCATCTTCAGAGCTTTGAAACCCTCCGCGACGAGTTTCCGTGCTTCTTCCGGATACTGCTCTTCAGGTTCTTCTCCTTCAACATAATTCATCGCTGAGGCATAGGCCGGGACACGTTCACGCAGTCGCCCTCCGAACAACTCCGCCACCGGGAGACCCAGTGCTTTGCCACGCACATCGTTGAGTGCCATGTCGAGTGCCCCGACGGCCAGTGCATGTCCAAAGTTGGCTCCCCACATCTTCCGCCACAGTTTGCGATACTCAAGCGGACTGCGACCGATGAGCTTCGGCCCCAACTGATCGTCAATCGTTGCCTGGGCACCACTGATGGGTGCGGTCTCCCCCCAGCCGACCAGTCCGGCATCAGTCTCGATCTTGACCAGCAATGCCGATCGGATCTTGTCCAACGGCACAGACACTGAAACTCCGAACGGCCGCTTGAGCTGATGCTTCAAGAGATAGGTGCGGACCGCGGTGATCTTGAGATCGGCAGCCTGCGCGGCATCTGTCTCATCATCGGCTGCGCAGGTGTGCGACAATCCCAATGCCCCCACCGCCCAAGCGACCCCTTGCAACATCTCTCGACGACTTGTCACTTGCGACATCGTGGAAGTCCTTTGTTGATTTCCCCTGTGGTCTGGTCGATGTGAGGTGGACGCCCCAGATCGTTCGTGCAGTCTACCGTCACGCGATACTTCAACAAACCGGCGTCGCCAGGTGGATTGCAGATAGAGCGACCACGTAGGCTCGACGGCTCACTGCGCTGCGTCATAGCACAACCAACAGAATGGCGATGTAGTGAGCCGTGCTGCCGGCGATCACGAACGTGTGCCACAGGGCATGGAAATAGCGGACGTGCTGATCGAATCGTAAGAACACAGACCCCGTCGAGTAGAACAGGCCTCCCACCAAGATCCATGCGAAGGCCTCAAACGGAACAGTCTCGTAAAGGGTTTTCAAAGCGATGATGGGCAGCCATCCCAGTATCCCGTAGGTGATCTTTGCGGCCGGCGTCAAGTCTCGCATGCGAAGCACCATGAGCACACCAAACAAAGCCAGCACCCACATGACCATCAGCAAGATAGGCCACCAGCCCTCCCACAGATACACGACAGAGAATGGCGTAAACGATCCCGCGATCAACAGGTAAATGCAGGATTGATCCAAGGTCCGAAAAAACCGTCGCCAAACCACATCATGAAACAGATGTGAACACATCGACGCCGCATACAACCCCATCAATGAGCCACAATACACGCCACAGGCGACGATGGTGATCGTCCGATGATCGTTGATCACTGACCGCATCAGGACAACGGACGCCGCAATACTCAGCAGGAACCCTAACCCATGGGTGATGAGGTTGGCATGCTCATCGACGGGCCTCTGTTCAGCGAAGTTCGGCGGATGATGAGGGAGCTCAGTTGGCATCATTCGATCATAACGCATTCTGTTCGCTGCAATCATCGTCGCTCGATCTCTCTTCGAGCAACCGGTGCCCAGCGCTTGGCGATGATCACCCCGATGCGGATCGACCAGACCGGCTGAGGCCAAGATCAGTTTCCCAGAGCACCTTGTTTTCCTGTGAGCCAGCATTGCCTCAAGGGGGCAGGGCGTTACCATCTTCGATTCGCGGACCGTCACAAGGAGTACGGTCAGCCATTCAAACTCGATTTGGGAATTGCGGCGATGTCTGTTGATTATGCCACTGTCGAAGCCAGCTATGATCGTTGTCTGGAGGATGGCGACTTCTTCGACACGTTTTACGACAAGTTTCTGGCCAAGTCCGAGGAGATCCCGCCGTTATTCGCAGAGACTGACTTCCGCAAGCAGAAGCAGATGATCCGCATGTCGGTGCGAATGCTCGTGAGACTCGGACTCGGCGAGGACGGGACGAAGCTGGCGATCAACAAGCTCGGCGAGTCGCACAGTCGTCGCCAGCACAACATTCGACCCGAACTGTACGAGCTATGGCTGGACGCCCTCTGCGAATCGATCAAACAACACGATCCGCAGCACACCCCTCAACTCGAACAGCAATGGCAAGACACGATGCATGCCGGAATCGAGATGATGGTCTCGATGTATTGATGAAGCCTCGACCGGCAGGATAGGCATGGCCAGGGGGATCGAGTGATGCCCTGACGACAATCAACTCGCACTCTCCTTCGAGGCGGTCGACTGACCGCCCTGCGCGTCGATTGACTTGGTGTGGGCCACAGCTGAGGGGGTCTGACAGCCGACGATGGCCGGGGCCTCTTGGATCAACGTGTCGTTCGTGAGTGCGTCGACCATGAACAGGGCGAAGTCGATCCGTCGGGTGCGGTTGCTTTTGAGAATGGGGTCGCCCACGTGTCGACTCCACACGGGCAGGCCCCGACTCTCCCCCTCTTCGAGGTCGCTCCCCCGTACGACCGTCCACTTGGTATCGCTGGCGAAGATGCGATTGCACGCTTCTACCTGATCGTTGAGGTCCACAAACCGAGCAATCCGTGCCAGCCAGCCCACAGCTGCAACCAGCCAGAGGAAAGTCCGCGAGTAGGCATCCTGGCCGTCTCGCGTGATATGCCACCCACACGAAAACACCAGCCGCGCTCCCGGACGTGCGTAATCGAGGACCGCCTGAGCTGTGCCACTCGCATACTGCTGCACTCCCCAAGGCACCAGCACCGTCAACACCCCATCGCAACCTTCGACTGCCCGCCGAATTACCTCCCGATCATTCGTCGCCCCCGGCAGGATGGTAATGCGACCCTTAAATGCATCCAGCTTCCCAACACTCTGCTCACGGCAGACGCCAACGACCTCATACTCCCGATCCAGCGCATGCTGCACCATGTACCTCCCGAGCTTCCCCGAGGCTCCAACGATGCAAACCTTCATGTTCTGTGTCCCGCACTCACGACAGGGTTCAGTTCATCGTCATTAGGTCTGGTTGACCGGTGAAATTCAACGGGGAGTTCACGCAGAGGCAGCGGAGAAAAGTTTTTCACCGTGTGCCACTGCCGTCCCGGCAGTGCGAGCGCAGCGGAAGCGGATTGCAACAAGATGACGCCTCAACTGCACTTTCCGAGTTGTGATTCAGATTAGGTTGCCAGTGCCATGAAGCTTTTCGCGAGTTGGATAATTTTGTCTGGCAGGGACCACTCGGTGGTGATCGTCGATAATTCCTCCTGGAGGATCGCTCGGCGCAGGGCTT
>JAJDEJ010000127.1 GCA_029259815.1 Planctomycetaceae bacterium
ACCGCACACCCCATCGCCAACAGTCCGAACAAGTAAGCCGGCATGGGGACTCCCCACCACATGCCGCGAGCAAGCTGCGAAAAGCTCTCACCAAACTGCGAGTACGACTCGCCTTGACTCAATCCTTCGGCCAGTCCGCGAAAGGCCGCATAGGTGGCCAGTGTCACGATCAACGGATGGACATTCATTCGCGACACCAACCAGCCATTGACCGATCCGCCAGCGGTGCCGACCAGCAGGCAAATCAGACAGCTCAAGGCAAGACTCCCGGTGGAGGCATGACAGATGCCGAATGCCACGGCGCACATCCCCATTGCCGCGCCGATAGAAAGATCAATGCCACCGGTCAGAATGATCAGAGTCATCGGCAAGGCCAGCAGAGCGAACTCCCACAGATGTCGCGAGAGCAGCAACTGACCTCTCAAGTTTAAGAACTCGGGCTTGACGATCCCCGCCACAAAGAGCAGTGCGACCAGCAGTACTCCAAGAACCACTTCATGCCACCAGAGAAAACGCCGCATCCAATCGGTGATGTTCATGCCGGTGGGCCTTCCCTCTCGACATTGGTTGCTGTCGAAACGGGCGCAACTTCACACCCACGTCCCGTCGGACGACGAGAGACGACCGTGTCCGTGATCACCGCCAGCAAGATGAACAGTCCTTGAATGGCCTTGGTCCACTTCTCACCGGCCTCTCCCACATCGAGAAACGTCAGCACGGGTCGGACCATCGTCAGCAGGACAACCGCCAGCACGACCCCTGCCAACCGCCCCCGACCGCCGGAAATCGAAACGCCACCGACAACCACGCAGGTGACCACCAACAACTCGAAACCGCTGCCGATCCCGGACTCAATCTTGGGCAATCGGGGGACGTCGACCACTGTGGCCAACGCCGTCAAGAACCCCGTATACGCGAAGACAAACAACTTGAGGCGTGTCTCCGAGAGGCCGTTCATTCTGGCGGCGTAGGTACTGCTGCCCAAGGCAAACAGCCGGCGGCCCAGCGCCGTGTGAGTGATGATCAGGCTAGTGACAAACAGCACGGCCATCGCCGTCCAGACGCCGAGCGGTAATCCCCCGACACCGATCTTTGACAATGACTGTAAACCCTCCGGCAAGCCATCGATGTTCTCGCCACCCATCAACAGCGTGGTCGCCCCACGCAGTGCGGTCAAGAGCCCCAACGTGACAATGATCGACGGGACTTTGCCCAACGTGACCAGAGCCCCGGTGAGCAAGCCGATCAGAGTTCCGCTTAACAACAAGACAGGGATACCAATCCACATCGGCAGTTGCCATTCATCCTGCGAGATCATCAGTCCCATGAGTGCTGCTAACAGGGCCATCAACGAGCCGACTGAGATATCGATCTCGGCGGTGACCACGACCAGCATCACGCCGCACGCCACGATCACCGTGGGAGCGGAGCGGACCAGAATGTCCTTGAGATTTCCAGCGGAAAGAAAACCGGGATCGACCACACTCACAATGGCCGTCACCAGCGCGATCAACAGGATCAGCCCGAACTCGCGCTGCCTCAGAACCTTGATCGCGATGTCAGTCAGCGAACTCATGCCGGGGCAACGACCTCCCGCTCGTCTGGGAGTGCGAGAGCCAGCACTTGCTCGGGCGTGGCGGTTGCACCGGCCAATTCTCCCGCCAGTCGCCCCTCGCGCATCACGAGAATACGATCGCTGACGCCGAGAATTTCCGGAAGTTCCGAAGAAATCATCAACGTGGCCATGCCTTCGCTGGCGAGTTGTCGAATCAGGCGGTGCAGTTGAGATTTGGCGCCCACGTCCACACCGCGTGTTGGTTCGTCCAGGATGAGAACGCGCGGCCGGCTGGCCAGCCATTTCCCAAGCACAAGTTTCTGTTGGTTGCCGCCTGACAGTGTCTCTGCCGCGACGTTCGTCCCCGCCGTCCTGATGGACAAATCTTGAATCTGCTGTTGGACCAGTTCCCGCTCGCGGCGGTCATTGACAAATCCACCGCAGGTGAGCGACGAGAGCACGGACAACGACAAGTTAGTGCCGACCGACATCGGGAGAACCAGCCCTTCGTGCTGCCGGTCTTCCGGCACCAACGCAAGTCCGTACGACATGGCTGCCGCTACGCTCCCCCTCGGCAAGTGCTGACCGGCCACGGTGATCGTGCCGGAGTCGTAGGGATCGATTCCGAACAAAGCTCGCGCCACTTCCGATCGACCAGCTCCCACCAATCCCGCCAGACCGACGACCTCGCCAGCCCGGACTGTGAACGAAACATCTTGAAACACGCCTTCCCGAGTGAGTCCGTTCACACGCAACAGGTCCTCTCCAATTGTGCCCGCGTGCTCATGCCGACCGACCAACTCGGCCGCCTCGCGTCCGACCATCATCCGGATCAGGTCATCGGAGTCGATCGCGGAGATCTCCCGCGTTTCGACCAGTTCTCCGTCGCGAAGAACCGTCACGCGATCAGCGACTTGAAAGACCTCTTCCAAGCGATGGCTGACATACAGCACGGCGACGCCCTGCCTACGGAACTGGCGAACGAGTTCCAGCAGGACTTCCGTTTCGCGGCCTGAGAGCGAGGCGGTCGGTTCATCCATGATCAGCAGCCGACATTGTCGCGAGAGAGCCCGCGCCATGGCGACCATCTGCCGCTGTGCGATGGGCAACTCGCCGACCGGTCGTGTCGGGTCGATGTGCTCGCCCAATCGTGCCAGGAGTTCACAGGTTTGCCGATGCATCGCGGCCCGATCCAAGAACAAGCCATGCCACTTGCGGAGTTCGCGGCCCACGAACAGATTGTCAACAGCGTCCAGATCGGGGAATACGGTCGACTCCTGATGCATGGCCACCACGCCACTGGCTTCTGTCGCATGGACATTTCCCATCGGTAGCGGTTGGCCGCCGACCAGGACCGTGCCCGAGTCCGGTGTCACCACGCCGGACAGGATCTTGATCAGCGTCGACTTCCCCGCGCCGTTCTCTCCGCACACGGCATGGACTTCGCCCGCACGGATATCGAGACTCACACCCTCGATGGCTTGGACCCCGCCGAAGGACTTGCACAGCTGTGTGACATGGATCAGGGGCTCAGCCACGGTTCGTCCTTGTTACGCGTAGCTGGTGGCCTGAACGATCCCCAGTGCGTCGCGTCGCTCGCTGCGCTCTCTCGCCGCTTGCTCGACGTAGCCGCTGGTGCGGAGTGCATCCAGCGGATCGTCAGGCAGGCCATGTTGGCGTCGCCAAGTGACGACAGCGTCGTTCACATCAGTCGTGAAGGCGCGTTGCAGCATTCGTTCAGCCGCGACGATGTCTCCGTTTGACTGATGCACAACCAGTGCCGCGTGGTCTACCAGGGCCGCCTTCGCATAAAGCTCCTGGGCGACCATCACCGTTTGGATCATCGCCTCCAACTTGGGCTTCAAATTGTGCGACTGGTCGACCATGTAGGCGATCTCCGGATAAACTCCGCGCTGATCGAACGCATAACTGTGGATCTCGTGGAAGATCCGAAACACCTGGTAAGGATCGATCGAGCCCAGCGTTAAATCGTCGTCCGCATAGCGGCGGTCGTTGAAGTGAAAGCCGCCCAGCATCTGCTCGTCGAGTAGCCAGGCCACGATCTGTTCAATGTTCTGGGCGAGATAGTGGTGGCCAGTATCGACTAATACCTTGGCTTGGGGACCGGCGCTCTTCGCCAACAGATACGCCATGCCCCAATCAGCGATATCGGTCTGATAAAACGCCGGTTCAAAAGGCTTGTATTCGACGAGCAGCATCTGGTCGTGGGAAAGGCGATCATGAGCTTGCTGCAGGCCCTCAGCAAACCGACGTTTACGCGACCGCATGTTGTCTTGCCCTGGATAGCTGGTTCCGTCAGCGAACCACAGTGAAATGTGCTGGCTGCCGACCTGTTGAGCGATGGCGATACTGTCCAGGCAATGCTGTAACGCTGCTTGCCGCGCCGTGGCGTCAGGATTGCCAAACGATCCCAACTTGTACTGCTGGTTTTGAAACACGTTCGGATTGATCGCCCCGATCGTCACGCCAGACTGCTCGGCCTGCCTTACCACCTCGGCTGGGTCGCTCCCTTCGGGAAAGTCCCACAAGACATGAACGGCGACAGTCGGGCAGCAGCCGGTCAGGCGATGCACTTGACCCGCATCGGACAGTTTGTCACCAAGATTGATCGCCGCCGCTGGTTGGTAGAACTTTCCGAACCGCGTGCCCGTATCAGCATAGCCCCAAGAAGGGGTTTCAATCTGAAACTGGTCCAGAGCCGCCAAAACTCGTTCCGACTGATTGTCACTCAGTCCCTCGCTGTGAATCGACATGATTAAGCTCTAGCTCGAGCAATTCGAAAGTTGTTCTTGAGGTGTCATGCAGGAGGGCCTCTCAGCAGGCAGAGGTCATTCCTCGCACAAGCTCCTGCATAGAAGCCATGAAAATGGGCTAAATGAACGAGCTCGAACCTGGGACACTCACTCCGACCCACTCGAATGACGAAACACCCAATGACGAAGGAATCCCGAAATCAGAAGGTCGAAAGGCTTTCAGGAACAGCCGCATGTTGGTTCGAGAATTCGCGGTCGTTTCGTATCGATGGTATTTGCCCCTTCGGGCTTCGACATTCGTCATTCCTTCGTCATTGGGTGTTTCGGATTTCGACATTGATTCCAGACATCGTCCCAAGATCAGGCTCGGTCATTTAGGTCTTTTCTTCCCCGTTCCTCACTCGCCGAAAATTGTAACTCAAAACAGAATCGAGGAATACTTGGCATGCCGCTGGCACAACTCAGCGCTGAGAGCCTGTGGATAACTGCCAAGAGGGCGACCAGGGTTGTGTGTCTGTTCCTTCACAGATTTCGATGGAGCTACGATGCGACTAACAGTGTAAGTTCGCGAGTCCGCTCACGAATTTCTGCAGCCGTGGTGACCTGTCTTCAGGGACGGTACCTCTGTTCAAGTGAGTGTCGGGGTTGTCAATCCCTCAGCCACACAGGGCCGCAGGAGCGTAGTGGAAGTGGGCCCGTGCGGCTGGCGCGTCTCCGTGTCCGGGGCCGGGGGGGTGATACTTCAGTGAGCGATGAGGACGGATGGTATTGTACTCCACTAAATAGCCGAGCTTGATTCTGGGATCGTGTTCGATTTCCAATCCGAAATCATAAGCCCGAAACAAATCCGAATGACTGAAGTTCGAATCGATTGCCGACATCTGTGAAACAGACTGAGTTTTCAGGGGGTTCCAGAACTTTCGCCGGTCAGTTATCGAGCATTCGAGCTTCGGATTTGTTTCGAATTTCGATCGTCGTGCTTCGAGCTTGAATTGAGTAGCACCCCAGAATCAGGCTCGGCTATTTAGCACGAATTGGATTGGTAATTCTAACATTCGTCAGCATGATATCACGCTTCTTACTGTGCCCCGGCGGAGTCCGCGGCCCGCTGTGCTGTTTTCACTGCGGAGCTTACCTAACTGCACTTTCCGAGTTGTGATTCAGATTAGGTTGCCAGTGCCATGAAGCTTTTCGCGAGTTGGATAATTTTGTCTGGCAGGGACCACTCGGTGGTGATCGTCGATAATTCCTCCTGGAGGATCGCTCGGCGCAGGGCTT
>JAJDEJ010000128.1 GCA_029259815.1 Planctomycetaceae bacterium
GCCGCCGCTGCGGCCCCTTCACGCGAACCGCCAAGCCTTCTGTATTTTTGTGAGTCGTCATATTCTTCTCTGTAGCGCATCCCAAGCCGCCTGACTACCGTCCCCCTCGTAAAAACTGACAGCCTCTCCGCGTGATGTCGCTGACGCTCGTGCGGTTGCGAACTTGTTGGAGATCTGCACTTCATCCGCTCATCACGCGGAGCGTGATGGCTACAAAACTCCCGGACGTCCTCGACGAGTCAACCATTCCACAGTTGATGTGGTTGCTCACAACACGGGGCCGGGGACCCAGGGGCAGAACTCTTCGTCGCCGATGCCTTGGGCTTCGCTTTTGGTCTTTTCGCCACTGGCGACCGCGATGATTTTTTGGAAGATCTCTTCGCCAACTTCTTCGACTGACGCTCCGTCGAGGATGCGGCCGGCGTTGATGTCCATGTCGTCCTGCATGCGGTCGAACATGGGCGTGTTGGTGGCGATCTTGATCGTGGGCACCGGTTTGCAGCCGAAGCAACTGCCCCGGCCGGTGGTGAAGCAGACGATTTGGGCGCCGCCGGCGATCATGCCTGTGACGGATGCGGGGTCGAAGCCGGGGGTGTCCATGATCACGAAGCCCTTCTCCGTCACCGGCTGTGCGTACTCGTAGACCGCTTGCAGGGGTGAGTTGCCTCCCTTGGCGATTGCACCGAGCGACTTCTCATAGATCGTGGTGAGTCCGCCCTGCTTGTTCCCGACCGATGGGTTGTTGTTAATGACCGAGCCGAGTTTGCCAGCGTGGTCGATCCACCATTCGATGCGTTCGATGAGCTTGCGGCCGACCGCCTCGTTGACGGCGCGGCGAGTGAGCAGATGTTCGCCGCCGTAGATCTCAGTGACTTCCGCGAGAATCGATGTGCCGCCCTGTCCGACGAGCATGTCGCTGGCGACGCCGAGGGCCGGGTTGGCGGTGACGCCACTGTTGCCGTCGCTACCGCCGCACTCGGTGCCGAGGATCAACTCGCTGAGCGGGATGGGCACTCGTTCGACTTTGTTCGCTTCGGGGAGCATCTCCTTGAGGACGGCGATGCCCCGGTCGACCGTTTTACGGACGCCCCCTTCGTCCTGAATGTTCATGACCAGTGGCAACTCCTCCTTCCGGCCGGGGAGGTCGAGTTGCACGAGGTCGTACTGGTCGACGAGGTACGACGGCTGAGATGCTTCACAGCCGAGACCGACGACGAGGTACGCCCCGATGTTCGGATGCTTCGCGAAGCCGCCGAGCACACGGGCGAGGTGCTTGTGCTCGGGACCATCAAACTGAAAAGAGCAGCCGCCGTTGTGCACGAGGGCGACGACGCCGTCCACATTGGGGTACTGAGCGAGCAACTCGTCATCGAACGCCTGTGCGATCCACTTGGAGGCAGTTGCTGAGCAGTTGACGGTGCTGATGATGCCGATGTAGTTGCGGGTTGCCACCTTGCCGTTCGGTCGACGATAGCCCATGAACGACAGCGGCTCTTTCGCCGTCGGTGCAGGGGGGATGTCGGTCGCGAACTCGTAGTCGGTGCCGAGTTCGCCGACGCCCAGATTGTGCCCATGAATCCACTCGCCCGGCGCGATGTCCTCGGTCGCGAAGCCGATCATCTGCCCGAACTTACGAACCGGTTGCCCCTTCGAGATGGGCGTGATGGCCATCTTGTGCCCAAGGTCGATCGCGTCGAGGCTCGTGACCGGTGCTGTGCCGTTGCCATCGGACCACTCGATCCCCATCGCGGCCTGCCTGCGGGCGATGACGATATTGTCGTCAGGGTGAAGTCGGAGGAACGGCGAGGGGGAGGTGTCGAGGGCAGTAGACATTGATCGAATGGGTGGCACGCTCAGACCATCGGGATGGGCGTGGCGATTGCGTGAGAGAAGTCGAATGTTCGAGAGCGATGCGCCACGCCCTTCCTGACGTCAGGGCGTGCCACACGAGTACACCTCCAAGGTGCCACTCACAGAGAGTGTACCGTGTCTTCTCACCCCCTGCGAATGGCTTGCATGGGGGACATGCGGGCGGCTCGGATCGCGGGGTAGAGGCCGCCGAGCATGCCGACTGCCATGCTGAACACGAGACTGAAGATCAACAGCAGTGGGCCAGCGTAGAGGTGAGCGCGGTCGGACCAGACGGTGTTGATGACCAGTGTGCCGATCCACCCGAGCAAGACACCCAGCACGCCGCCTGCGAGACCGAGAATGGCACTCTCACACGTGATCAGTCGCACGATATCGCCTTGTGACCAACCGTTGGCACGGAGGATGCCAAACTCGACCGTGCGTTCGGTGACACTCATCAGCATCGTGTTGAGGATACTGAAGATGGCGATCAGCATGCCGAGACCGGTCAGCAGTCCGAGAATGAGATCGAGATCGGCAGACATCTCGGTGAAGCGGTCGCCATACTCAGCGACGGAGTGGACCTCTAACGCCGAGTTCTGCTGTTCCAGTTGAGATTCGGGTTCGTGATCGACCGCAGGCTCAGACGTCGCCGTCGACTCCCCGCCATCACTCTCATCCGTTGGATCAGCAGCGGGAGTCCCACTGGTGAGGAATCCACCAATGTTCGTCATCAATTCACTGAACGAATTGGGAGGACTCATCAGAGACTTCGCAGCGTCCGAGGGCTGCCATGCTGTCGGCTCGCGACCGGCGAAGTGGGTTTGCACCCGCTCTTTGAGTTCGGCTGCGGTCACGCCGACGTCGGGTTCCAGGTAGAAGCAACTGACAGTGTTAGGCTCGATGCGGGCCATGTCCCGGACGACGCTCGCGTCCGCGATCATGGACATGTCGACGATGAGTTTTCCCGAGTGATAGATGCCGACGATGGTCATCTCGTGGCCGTTGACGTCCACCGCGTCGCCGACTTGTTTGCCGAGGTCCTCTGAGATTTGCCGACTGATGACCACATGTGGGGAGCCGATGTCACTGTCGTTGAGGAAGCGGCCATTCTCGATGAGTTCTGGGTAGACCCCTTTCCTGAGCTTAAGGCGGTTGGGAATGTCGAAACCGACCAGCAATCGCGGCGGGCTGAAGATGGTCTTCCCGTCGAGAATATTCACGCGGGCCCACACTTCCGGGTTCACGACATGCACGCCGTCGAGGTCGGCCATCTCGGCTCCCCATGCAGCGGGAAGGGTCGAGAACAACGGGATGGGGGCTCCCGGCTGCTGGACGACCACGCCCGGGACTTCGCCGAGTCCCTCTTCCAGCATGTCATCAATTCCCCCTGCGATTGCAAACAATCCGACCATGCCAGCGACGGCGATCGTCAGTCCGAGCGTGGAAAGCACGGTGCGTCCCGGTCGGCTGAGAAGATTGGCGAAAGCGAAGCGGAGCATGGATTGGTGAGATGTTGAGTACGGACACTTCAGTTGAGAGAGTGAGCCAGAGTTGTGCAAGGCAATCACACTGTTGGATCATCTTGGTCACATCGCGTGAGTGTCGTGCGCCGACGATCGCCCCTCGCCCCTTGGGGGAGAGGGACAGATTCTGAAGCGTTAGCGAAGAATCAGGGTGAAGGAACGGCGCGTAGGAAACGGGTTGTCGACCAACTCGCGCGGCGCCCCCTCACCCTGCCTTCTGCGCTCCGCTTGAAGGCTGTCCCTCTCCCTCAAGGGGAGAGGGGTGATAGATCGTGTCGAATGGTGATGCGGATCGAGTGAGGTTGACGCCGTGACAGTTGAAAATCAATCGACTATCGTCGGCGTGAACTTCGACTGTTTGCTGGGTGTCATTGAACGTGACGCCTCACACTTAATGGGGACAACATGTCAACACCCTGGGAGACGCTGCGAGAGGCCATGCCCGTCACGAAAAAGTGGGCGTACTTCGATCATGCGGCCGTATCGCCCCTCCCGGAACCGACGCGGCAGGTGACTCGTGAGTGGGCCGATCACTTTGCGGAGAACGGGGTCGTCGAATGGAGTCTCTGGAATCGCCGAATTGAGGTCGTCCGTGAACTGGCTGCACAACGCATTGGTGCATCGACGACGGAGATTGCACTCATCCGCAATACGACTGAGGGGATCAGTCTGGTCGCTGAGGGTTTTCCGTGGCAACCGGGGGACAATGTCGTCGTGCCGGATTCCGAATTCCCGTCGAACTTGTATCCGTGGATGAATCTGGCTGACCGAGGTGTCGAGGTCCGTCAAGTGGCCTGTCCCGATGGAAAGATTGACCCGGCGGAGATGGCGGGGGCGTGCGATCAGCGAAGCCGAATCGTCGCGGTGAGTTGGGTGGGGTACTCGACCGGGTGGCGGGCCGACTTGGCAGCACTCTCAGACATCGCTCATCAGCGGGGCGCGCTCTTGTTTGTCGATACGATTCAAGGTTTGGGCGTGTTGCCGATTGATGTGTCAGACGTCGGCGTCGACTTTCTGGCAGCCGATGGTCACAAGTGGCTGCTGGGTCCGGAGGGAGCCGGAGTCCTGTATGTCCGCGAGGAGCATCTCGAACGGCTGCGTCCACTGGGGGTCGGGTGGAACAGTGTGCGCCAGTCCGGTGACTTTGCAGACACGCGGCTGTCACTGAAGCCTGATGCTTCACGGTACGAAGGAGGCACGCACAACATGGTCGGCTTGTTGGGACTCGCCGCGAGCTTGCAACTCACTGCCGGTCTGTCCTCAGAAGTGATCGCAAGTCGTCTGAGAGAGGTGACAGACAACTGCTGTCGCCAACTGGAGTCCATCGGTGGCCAGGTGGCCTCGGTGCGATCGGACGCACACTGGTCGGGGATCATCGCCTGTGAGTTTGCTGGTCAGAAGAGCTCCTCTCTCCAACGGGCATGTCTGCGTGAGAACGTTGTCGTGAACACGCGCAATGGACGATTGCGAATCAGCCCGCATTTGTACACAGATGAATCAGACATCAATCGTCTGGCCAAAGCTCTGCGATGCGTTGTTGCGAATTGACACACAACGGATGACGTGTACGATTGGGAGTTAATGCGACGGCCCCACCGTTGCACGAGTCGAGAGAAACCTCGTACCCAGAACCCATCCGGTCGACGATCATGCTCACGCCTCAAATCGAACTGCACGACGGGGTTGCTGTCTTTCAGTTTGGCCCCGGCCCGCATACGATTCATGAAGCGAGCATGGCCGAACTGACTGATTCGATGTTGGCAGCGAGCGATGCAGATCCGCCAAACCTGGTGGTGGACCTGTCTCAGGTGGAATTCTTCGGTTCCTCCTTTATTGAGTTGCTGTTTCGCATGTGGAAACGCCTTAACGAACGCTCCGGTCGCTTCGCCCTCGCAGGGGTTTCGCCCTATTGCGAGGAAGTGCTGACAGTGACCAACCTCGACAAGCTTTGGCAGACATTTGAGACAACCGAGGAAGCCGTCGCGGCGGTCCGTGACGCCGAGTAACTGGCATCTGCCATTCTCAGACGTCTTCGAATTCCTGCTGTGACTTCTCACAAGGGGATCCGCAAAACTCGGTGGTGGATCAGTTTGACCGAACAGGGTGGCACGCCCTGACCAACGGAAAGGGCGTGGCGAGCACGAGGTGAGGGATTGCAGCCTCCAGAGCAACTCGCCACACCCTTCCTGACGTCAGGGCGTGCCACCCACAAAAAATGATGACTAAACTGACCCAATACCCAAAACTCCGCGCGCTGGAACTCCCACCGACCGCACAGTAAACTCCGAATCTCAATCTGTTATCGTCCTATCTATTTCTCGTGGTTCTCCGGAGGTCAGCGTCCGCATGAATGCTGCACAACTTGCGAACGAAGGGCTGGAAAGATTTGGAGAGTATCCAGCCACATACTTCGAAGGACGCGAATACACCAACAAGGAGAAACTCGACTACGCTTGTCGCCTCGCGACCGTGCTCAAGGAGCGAGGCGTCAAGTCGGGCGACCGTGTGGTCGTGATGATGACGACTTGCCCGGATGTCCCCGCTGCGTTTCAAGCGATCTGGCGGATCGGAGCGGTTATCGTTCCGATCATGCCGCAGTTGATCCCGGAGGAAGTCCAGTACATTGTCGAGAACTCCGGTGCTCAACTGGTGCTCACGATCCCGTTGCTCGCGCCCGTCGTGGCTGCTGCGACTCAGGACATCGACGGTTTCGGCGATATGCTTGCGTGTGGTCCGTCCGACATTCCTGGATTGACTGATATCACATCGGACGTCGAGCAGGCGGCGATGTACGAAGAGGTCGCTGAGAAAAGATACGAGGATTTGGCCGTGCTGGTCTACACCTCAGGAACGACAGGTCACCCGAAGGGCGTGATGCTTTCGCATGGGGCGCTGATCGACAATGCGAAATGCGTCGCCGGGTTATTCAACGAATCAGGCCGTTCTCGCTCGCTGATGGTGCTGCCGATGAGCCATGTGTACGGCATCCTGCTGATGAATGTGGGAGCACTGCTCGGTTTCTACACAGCCATGTTGGCCAGCTTCGACCCGGAGGAAGTTTTGCAGACCATTCAGGACTACAAAGTCAACCGCGTCTCGCTGGCTCCGACAATGATGGTTTACCTGTTGAATCATCCGGCGCGCGCAAAGTACGACTGTTCGAGTTTGAAGTTTGTCACCGCCGGCTCGGCCCCGCTGGCCATCGAGCTGCAGGAACAGTTCGCCAAGCGATTCGACTGCCGTGTGGCTGATGGTTACGGACAGTCCGAAGCGACGTGTGCCGTGACATCGTACCGAGACGATGAGCCCATCGTCCCCGGCTCCGCAGGACGTGCCCTGCCGGGCATCGAGATGTGCATCATGGATGACGACGGCAAACAACTCGGCCCCCACGAGACGGGCGAAATCTGCATCAAGGGTTCCATCGTGATGCTCGGCTACTGGAACAAACCGGAAGCCACCGCCGAGACGATCGTCGACGACTGGCTGCACTCGGGCGATATCGGTCACATGAACGAAGATGGCTACGTGTTCATTACCGACCGCAAGAAGGACATGATTATCAAAGGAGGTGAGAACATCTCCCCGCGTCAAATCGAAGAGGCGATTCACAAGCATCCGGGTGTCGCTGAGTGTGCTGTCTTCGGCGTGCCTGACGACAAGTTTCAGGAAGAGATCGCCGTCGCGGTTGTGCCCAAGCCGGGACAGACGCTCAATGACGACGAGATCGTGTCAGCAGCTCTGGAGCACGTCACCAAATTCAAGAAGCCAAAGTACGTGAGCTTTAAGCAGGAACTCCCCAAAAATTCCAATGGTAAAGTCCTCAAACGCACGTTGCGCGAAGAGTGGGTTGCCGGCATCGAAGACAGAGGACGCTGAATGACCACTCCGAACCGACAGATCACCCTCGCCGCACGGCCTGAAGGGTTCCCCAAGGACTCCGACTTCAAACTCGTCGAGGCACAACTTCAGGCGCCGGGCGAGAACGAGTTCCTTGTGCAGGCACACTACCTGTCCGTTGATCCATACATGCGCGGACGCATGAACGACGGCCCTTCCTACGCCGAGCCGGTCGGCATCGGAGACGTCATGATCGGTGAAAGCGTCGGCAAGGTGCTGCTCTCCAACAATGAGAAGTTTCCTGAAGGAAGTTTCGTCGCCGGCATGTTCGGCTGGCAGGAGTATGCGATCAGTGACGGGAAGGGCATTCGCCGGATCGATCCTGAGCTCGCCCCCATCACCAAGTATCTCCATCTGCTCGGCATGCCCGGCTGGACCGCGTACTTTGGCCTGTTCGACGCCTGCGAACTCAAGGAGGGAGACAACGTTCTCGTCTCTGGTGCGGCAGGAGCCGTCGGCTCGATCGTCGGGCAAATCGCGAAGGTCAAAGGCTGTCACGTCGCCGGCATCGCTGGGACCAATGAGAAGATCGCCTATCTCAAAGATGAACTCGGCTATGACGCCGCCTTCAATTACAAAACGTGTGAAGACCTCGGCAAGTCGATCCGCGAAGTCTGCCCGCATGGCATCGACGTCTACTTCGACAATGTGGGAGGCCCGATCACAGATGCAGCCATGTGGTCGCTCAACATCGGTGCTCGTGTCGGCATTTGCGGCCAGATCTCTCAGTACAACCTCGAAAAAGGCGAGCAGGGACCGCGGCCGTTCTGGCATCTCATCGTCAAGCGGGCGACCGTGCGAGGCTTTCTGGTGTTCGACTATTTTCAGCGATTTCGTGAAGCCACAGCTGACCTCGCCAAGTGGTATCAGGCCGGTCAGCTCAAGTGCGAAGAGCGGATCACCGACGGTCTGGAGAACGCCCCGCAGGCCTTCGTCGAGATGATGCAGGGAGCCAACACGGGCAAGCAGTTGGTCAAGATCCATTCCGACGCCTGAAGTTGCTTCAAAGCACCTTCTCCGCGGTAGCTGAACTCGCAAGAGTTTAGAAAATGGCTGAACTTCGACTTGGCTGAATTCTTGCGAATCCAGCTACAAAGGGATTCTACTCTTTATGCCCCGACCGCAAATCAATCTTGAGGAAGTCAATCAACTTCCACTGACCTACGAGGCGACCATCCCCGAGGACTACCTCGACTTGATGGGGCACATGAATGTGATGTGGTACACGCATCTGTTCAGCATGTCGATGATGGGAGTCTTCCGACTGACCGGCCTGACCCGCGAATACATGGAAGAACATCAGTCCGGCATGTTCGCACTCGAGTCGCACATTCGCTACCTCTCGGAAGTCAGGGTTAATCAGCAAGTGAGTGTCCGCTCGCGGTTCCTCGATGCTTCGCCGCGACGCATCCACTTGATCCATTTTCTGGTCAACCACGACAAGAACGATGTTGCAGCGACGTTCGAGCTGGTTTCAAGCCACGTCGACATGCGCATCCGCCGCACTTCACCCTTCCCGGAGGAGCTCGCGGCACGCATTGACGAACTCGTGAAGAAACACGCGGCTCTCTCATGGGAAGCACCACTCTGCGGCGCGATAAACGCCTAGTGGTGCGTCACAGCTTGATTTTCGGGTGGCGGGGTCAGGAGCGCAGCGGATGGCCCCGGCGTGTGGACGCGGAATGTCAGGGCCATCCCGTTGGTCTGACCCTGCCACCCAACCCGAATTCTTAGCAGTGACGTTCCACGATGCTCATCATTCTCACTCGTCAGAGGCGCGCCGCATAGCAACAACGCTAGGAAGTCAGTCCGTGATGAACGGCGGACATCGTCCCAAACTGAGCGATGAACTCAGAGGCATGGGGTGTTAGAATGTCGAAAGGTGACATCGAATCCATGCGAGTCACTGTTGTCTCTGCTCCAGAGAGTGTGTCTCAACAATGATGAAATCAACAAGATCACTGATGGCATGCGTTGCGGTGCTCCTGCTGCTCCGCTTTGTAGAACAGTCATCGCTGGCTGCCGACATCCCAGCAGTCAACTTCGCGCGGGAGGTGCTGCCGATCCTGTCGAACAAGTGCTTCGTCTGTCACGGTCCTGATCGGGAGGCAAGTGATGAAGTCCGGTTGGATTCGTTCGAGGCAGCGACACAGGGCGAGGCTGGCGAGCGAGCCATCGATCCGGACGATCCGGAGCAGAGTCTGATTCTGGTCCGTCTCCACTCGGCTGACGCCCCCATGCCGCCCGCTGATGCGGAGAAGCAACTCACCGCTGCTGAACGCGACATACTCACCCGGTGGGTCAAGCAGGGAGGCGAATACGCGAGCCACTGGGCTTTCGTTCCACCAGAGAAAGAAGCTCCCGAAGGATTGGACGACGCATCGCCGCGTGACGTCATCGATGCCTTCGTCGAGCGACGATTGCGATCAGAGAACATTGACCTTGCCGAGGAGGCCGATCGTCGCACGCTCGCCCGTCGGACAGCGCTTGTCCTCACCGGACTGCCACCAGAGCCAGAGCAACTCGAGTCCTTCATCGCCGATGAGAGTGACGGTGCCTACGAGCGCTACGTCGACGAGCTACTCGCCAGTCCCCGGTTTGGTGAGCATCAGGCTCGCTACTGGCTCGACGCCGTGCGATACGGAGACACGCATGGCCTCCATCTCGATAACAAACGCGGAATCTACCCCTATCGAGATTGGGTCGTGCACGCCCTCAATCGGAACCTGCCGTTGGACAAGTTCATCACCTGGCAACTTGCCGGCGATTTGTTGCCCGACCCCACACTGGAGCAACTCGTGGCGACCGGCTTCGTGCGGATGAACCCGACAACGTCGGAGGGCGGTGCGATCCCCGAGGAGTTTCAGGCAAAGAACAATTTCGACCGTGTTGAGAACTTCGGCACTGTCTTCCTGGGAATGTCGCTGACGTGTGCCCGCTGTCATGCACACAAGTACGATCCGATTCCGCACGTCGAGTACTACAAACTGATGGCGTTCTTCAACAGCACGGCTGAGAGTTCACTCGACGGCAACAAATACGACTACGCCCCCGCCATCAAAGCTCCTTCACGAGTCGATGACTGGATTGCCTGGGCCGAGGTCGAAGCGGCTCGCGACGAGTTACTGGAACAGGCGAGCGACCTGCTGAGCGAGAAGACGGACATCGATCCCGAAATCCGTCAGGCATGGTCCAACGCCAACGACCAGGAGCGATTGGTCATGATCGCCAATGAAGACGGTCCGTTCACCGGTCACGAGTTGCAGGGACCGTCGGCCGAGTTGTCGGATCGTATTGCTGAGTTTGAAACCACGTTCACCACGACGCTCGTCGCCAGCGAACTCCCCGAGCCGCGTGTCACCCGGCTTTTGGAACGGGGTGAGTACGACCTTCCACAAGGCGAACCATTGGAGCCGGACGTCCTCGCCGTGTTGGGGGGCTTCCCGTCCGACGCACCGCGTAATCGTCTGGGACTCGCCGAGTGGCTCACCTCGCGTGACAACCCACTGGTCACTCGTGTGCTGATCAATCGCATCTGGCAGCGGACCTTTGGGCATGGGCTGGTCCGCACCCCCGAAGAGTTTGGACTGCAGGGAGAACAACCAACGCACCCCAACTTGCTCGACTGGCTCGCGGTCGAACTGCAAGACAGCGGTTGGGATCTGAAGCACATACTCCGCGAGATGGTCACCAGCCGCACGTTTCGGCAGTCATCTGCCTGGCGGGAGGATGTCGACGATCCTGAGAACACATTGCTCGCTCGTGGACCGGGACACCGGCTTGACGCGGAGGTCATTCGCGACATTGGCCTCTGGGCGAGCGGTCTCCTCGACTCGCAAAGGGGAGGCGAAGGCGTCAAGCCGTACCAACCCAAGGGACTGTGGTCAGCCCTGATGCATCCGGCCAGCAACACGAAGGAATACATCAAAGACGAAGGTCCGCAGCAGTACCGTCGCAGTCTGTATGTCTACTGGAAGCGAACGAGTCCGCACCCCATGATGACGTTGTTTGACGCCCCGAGCCGTGAGTCGAGCTGTGTGCGTCGCTCCCGCACCAACACGCCGCTCCAGTCACTCGGTTTGTTCAACGAGAATCAACGAGTTGCGATGGCCCGCGTGTTAGCCGAACATTTGCTCCAACAGCAGACGGACGACAAGTCACGGCTTGATCGCCTGTACTTACTGCTCACGTCACGCACGCCGACCGACCACGAGCGGAGTGTCTGCTTGAACCTTCTACAGACCGAACAAGACCGCTACGCAGCTGCCGAGCAAGACGCGGCCGCTCTTCTCACGACCGGCGACCTCCCTCGTGATGCTGCGTTGCCCATCGTCGAGCATGCCGCATGGACACAACTCACGATTGCCCTGCTTGCGAGTGACGCTGCGATTTTGTTGTATTGATGAGAGTGGACCCACGGGGCGTCGCCCGTGGGCTTGATGTTGTTCCCTATTCCCTTTTCCCTATTCCCTTTTATGTATGATCCCATTTACGAATACGATCTTCACATGACGCGGCGGCAACTGTTCGGTCGCTCCGCCTTGGGGCTGGGGACCGCTGCGATGGCGAGCCTGCTGGGAACGGACGCTGCGTTCTCCGGCGACGCTCCTGTGGCAACGGCAGGGCTGCATCATCCGGCGAAGGCGAAGCGGGTCATCTATTTGTTCATGAGTGGTGGGCCGAGCCATCATGATCTATGGGACTACAAGCCGAAGATGCGGGAGATGTTCGGCGAGGACTTGCCGGAGCACATCCGCGACGGACAACGCATCACCGGGATGACCGCCGGTCAGAAGACGCTGCCGGTCTGCCCGTCGAAGTACAAGTTCACCAAACACGACAACAACGACCGAGGCGTCTGGGTCAGCGAACTGCTTCCACACACAGCGACCGTTGCCAAAGACCTCTGTGTCGTGCACAGCACGTTCACCGAGGCGATCAATCACGACCCGGCCATCACTTACATTCAGACAGGGAGTCAAATCCCCGGTCGTCCGAGTCTGGGGGCATGGCTGAGCTACGGTCTGGGCAGCATGAATGAGAATCTGCCCAATTATGTCGTAATGCACGCCAAGACCAACTTCGCGGAGCAAAGCCTGTTCAGCCGGCTGTGGGGGACCGGGTTCCTGCCCTCGGACTATCAGGGCATCCTGCTGCGGAGTCAGGAGGACCCGGTGCTCTATCTCAGTAACCCGCCGGGAGTGTCGCGTAATGACCGCCGTGCTCAACTCGACGCTCTGACGGCTCTCAACTCCGAGCAACATCAGCGATACGGCGACCCGGAGATTCTCGCCCGCATCAAGCAGCACGAGATGGCCTACCGCATGCAGGCGTCAGTCCCGGAACTGATGGATCTCTCGCAGGAACGCGATGAGACGTTTGAACTCTACGGCGAAGAAGCTCGTCAGCCCGGTACGTTCGCAGCGTGCTGTCTCAATGCCAGACGTCTCGCCGAGCGAGGCGTGCGGAACATTCAGATTTTCCATCGCGGTTGGGACGCTCACGGCAACCTGCCCAAAGAGCACGAGTCACAGTGCAAGGACGTCGACCAGGGCTGTGCAGCACTCATCAAGGACCTCAAACGGCGAGGCATGCTCGATGACACGCTCGTTGTCTGGGGCGGCGAATTCGGACGCACGGCCTACTGTCAGGGCAACCTTACGGAGGAGAATTACGGTCGCGATCATCACCCCCGTTGCTTCACCGTGTGGATGGCCGGCGGCGGCGTGAAGCCGGGCATCACCTACGGTCGGACGGACGACTTCGCTTACAACATCGCCGACGAACACGGTCAACCGCTGCAGCCTCAGCCCAACAGAAAGGACTGGACGCCCGGCACGATGCATATTCATGACTTGAACGCCACACTCCTGCACCTGCTCGGCATCGATCACAAGCGGCTGACCTACCGCTATCAGGGCCGTGACTTCCGCCTCACCGACGTCCACGGCCACGTGATTCACGAACTGTTGACGTGAATCACGGAGAGTTTTCCAAACTCAAAGTAGCCATCACGCTCCGCGTGATGAGCGGATGAATGGAACGGCTTCGACGAGTTGGATGACGTACAGCGACAGTGTCTTCACGCGGAGCGTGATGACTACACTCAAGTCGCCTGATGGAGACTACTCGACCCGCACCAGCTTCATGATACGGCCTGACATGTTCCAGTCTTGAACATACAGGTTGCCGTCCTTGTCCCAGTAGGAGCCGTGGGTCCCGCTGAAGATGCCTTCAATCCACTGGTCTTGAGGGACCTTAAAGTTCACTCGCGTGTCGGGGTTGGAGTTGTGTCCCAGGACGGCGATGATGGTATTGCTCTTGTCGAGAATGACTAACCGACCGTGCAGGTCTGGCACAGAGACATAGTCGCCTTGAACTGCGACGGAAGTGGGCATGCCCAGACCCGTAACAACTTCTTCGATGTAGTTTCCATCGAGGTCGTAGTGCAACAGACGACCCTTGGGTTCGTGGTTGCGATCGCAGATGAGCAGTCGCGGCGGATCATAGCGCGTGTCCAACGTCATCCCGTGGGCCGTGTTGAATTGTTTGAGGTCATTCCCCTTGGTTCCGAAGTGCATCAGATACTTGCCCGTCTCGTCGAACTTGAAGATATGGTTGCTCGCATAACCGTCTGACAAAATGATGTCACCGTTGGGAGCGACGGTGATTGCCGTGGGACTGAACTTCTTCAGGTTGAGCCCTGACTCAATCGGAAAGGGAAGCTTCAACACAATGTCGCCCGTCTCCGCATGGAACTTGATCCCCTCGGCATCGACGTTTCGGGCTCCGTAGATGAACTCACCATCCTCTTCGTCGCGAATCTCCATGTCATGGATGTTGGAGTAGTCATCTCCCACAAATCTGCGGACCACCTCGCCATCGGGTGAAAACACGAACACGCCGATTTGAGCACTCGTGTAGATGTTGCCCGCCTTGTCGATCACGACAGCGCCGTGCGTCGGCCCCAGGACCGACTTTCCATCAGCCCCCAACCCCCAGCCGGGAACCGTGTCGAACGTCATCAACCCGCATCCCATCCGCACGGGTTGAATCTCCTCTGCGGCAAGAACCGGCAGAGCCAAGCTTGTGAGAATCGCGAGAGTGATGCAGAGTGAGCACGCCTTCATGATCTGAACTCCGGGAGTTTTCACGTCAATGTTGAGTTGTCAAAGCCGAGATACTGTCAGATGACGGGAAGTGACAATCAACAGACTTCGATGATGAATCAAACATACGAATCCAAAGCGGCCACGAAGTTCTTCGTGGCAACCAACTTGGATGATCTCATAACTATAGTCCAGCAGGAGGCTGTCAAACAGTCAGTCGCCATTCATCAGTGTCATCACTCAGCAGCTGGCGGAGCAACTCGCGATAATTCGACCAGAAGGACCTCTGACACGTCCCCAACTTTAACAAGTGTCGAAGTCGTGAAGTTCTGAGAGTGCGTGCTCACGAGGTTGGTGGTCGCAGCCAGCTCAGAGATGTCTGCTGAAAAGTACCGGGGGCCTCACTCCAGCCATCTGGCACCCAGCCCAGTTCACGGAAGATGGAAGTGAACTCAGACAGATAGTGACCGTATCCAGTCCCTTTGGAGCCGCTCGTCCAGATTCCCACGAGTTGCCCCCGGTCGTTGAAGACTCCCCCACCGGAGAATCCTCCTTGAGACGGTCGCTCTAACACGGCCTTCAGAGATGTCTTGTGAGACTGTGTTTGACCGCAGATGATCACTGGTTCGTCTGTCGACGGGAATCCACTCAGAGCAATGTGTCCGATGTCCCGATTGAGCGAGACCGCACGGAACAGCAACTGGTCGGGATACCTGATGACTAACACTGAGCGATCAAGTCCCGCAGAGACCCTCGTGTACTGCCCCGGACCTGTTTGCACTGCTTCGGGAAGCTTGTCCCGATAGAGCACTGTTGCCTCGATCCACTGCCCCCTCACGCTCAGTTCCGCAGTCCCTCCCGACTCAAAGTTGTGCGAACATGACAGAAATATCCATTCCTCTGGTCGCCGCCCGTTGCCGACACACACAGCACTGCCGTAATCGATCGTTCCGTCACTTCCGCGAACACGGACTCGCGACACGCCTCTCGGCCAAGTCTCGCCAGGACGGAGAAGTGGCTGTGGTGCAGTAACAGGGATTTTTCGCTGAGCCGTATGAGCGCGAGTGTCAAGATCAGCATTGAACTCGAGGAGTTGCAGAGGTGCTTCTTCTCGATGCTGATGTTTGAATGTCCAAGGTTTCGCTTCCGCTGTCATGTCAAAAGTACACGACCTGCTCCCGAATTTGTAATTTGAGCACTCCGAACTCCATGAAATCCGTGGGTCTGCGGGAATGAGTGGTGAGTGATACTGTGCCAATCCCGGCTCGTGCATCGGCTCAAGGATTTGTGCTGACCACAGGGAACTTGAGGTGAAGAGAGGACTGTAAGTCTGTGCCCACGCGAGTGATGACACGAAAGCGGTCAACGCAATTCCATACTTCATTGGTCATCCTGACACGCAGACTCGAAATTCCTGGGAGGATGCAAGAGGAGATAATCGATGCTCCAACATTGCCATCAACAACAGTGTCGTTGCAAATTCGTTGCCAATCGTGAATCTCCTGTCGATCGAAGGCGATCGCACCGGATGCCAGGGGCAGTCTCAATGCCAACACTCATCGACAGGCACCGTAAAGCCGCCGATGTGTCACATCAGGAAGAAGGGGGTGGAACCCGTCGAATGGTTTTTTGGGTTGCTGGGTGGTTTCCCAGAAGATACATTCGCCGTGTTGACGATCTGTGCGAGGTGACACTCGCAAGTTTCGGTCAGAGAAATGGGTAACTCGGTGTCACACTCATTTCCGGTATCGTCAACAAACCAAGTTCCGCAAAGAATTTGGGGCCGTAGCTCAATTGGTTAGAGTACCGGACTGTCGATCCGGGGGTTGCGGGTTCAAGTCCCGTCGGCCTCGCTGCCGCTCTGACAGCACATGCTGTCAGAGCGGCTCTTTTTATGATGTGAAGCACAAGAACCACACGTTTGATTCGAGTGCTGTTCCCATGACGTGCGAGTTCTCCGAAGTCTCAACGGCCTGTCACAATCAGCCTTCAAAAGTGATTCCCGTTGTCGTGCCGGTGGGTTGGGCGACACCGGAGCGGTCCCGGTATTCATCGAGCTGGTCTTCATCCAGTTCCACGCCGAGACCTGGTCCTTCGGGCACAACGGCCTCTGCTGGGCCGAGTTTTAGAGGCGTCTTCAAGAGGTCCGCTTCGTGATAGAGTGGGCCGATGAAGTCGCCGGGGAAGCGTTCGCTGGCGATGGTCGGAAGAGCTGCCCCCAGATGTAACATTGCTGCGGTGCCGATGCCCAATTCCAGATTGCTGCCCATCGCACACGGCAGTCCTGCCGCCTTTGCCGCGTGGACACACTCGACGGTCGCCTGGATGCCGCCGTTTTTGCCGGGATAGACGCTGATGATGTCAACGGCACGTTGGGAAGTGAGCGTCCAGACGTCGCCGGGGGTGAAGGCGCTTTCGTCCGCCATCATGGGGATGTCAGTTCGTCGACGCAGGGCTGCCATTTCAGCCGGATCGCCAGTCGAGATGGGTTGTTCGGCGAAGAGGATGTCGAATGCCCTCAGTCTCTGCAGCATGTCGGTCGCCTGCGGTACTGTCCAACCACAATTGGCGTCGACACTGATCGGAATGTCAGGACCGGCCAGTTCGCGAACGGCACGCACACGCTCCACATCCTGTTGCGGATCGAGGCCCACCTTGACCTTCAGACACTTCACGCCCCGGTCGAGAAACTCCTTGGCCAGTTTGACGGCGCTCGTGACATCGATCGAACCGACCACCATACGAATCGGCATCGTGTCTCGCACCTTACCCCCCAGCATTTGATAAACCGGAACGCCCGCTGCCTTGCCGGAGAGGTCCCACAACGCCATCTCCACGGCCGCCTTCGTGAACGGGTTGAGGCGAATCGTCGACTCGATGAGACCTCGGAGGCGAGTCATCTCCGTTGGATCTTCGCCGATAAGCACCGGTGCAAACAGGCCCTCGATGATCGCCACACTGCCGACACTTGTTTCACCACTCCAGCGCGGGGCGACGGACGCTTCTCCCAGCCCGACAAGTCCTTCGTCGGTCTGGACGCGGACGATTACGTAGGGAGATGTCGCATGAACCCCATGAGAGGTTTTCGTGGTCATGCCCGGTTTGAGAGGCACGTTGACTGGGATGGCTTCGACACTGGTGATCTTCATCGATTCGCAATCTCCCGAAATGAAACATCCCAAGCCGACGGCTCAGAGAAACGTCAGTTTTGGGTAGGACGGATTTCCAAATCCGTCCCTGTCCCCAGTCCGCCATCGGGCATGTCAGTTTTCAGGTGGTTCTGGACGGACTTGGAAGTCCGTCCTACGGAGTGAGGACACGCCTGCCAAAAACTTACAGCCTCTCCGCCGTCGGCTTGGGAATCTTGAGGACAGTTGACGATCATCATGCATGCGTCGTCGGTTGCTGCTGCGCGAGCAATTCACTCGCGGCTTGTTTGACACGCTGGTAATCACACGCATCGAGGTCGCTGAGCAGAGGCAACATGGGCCCCATGTCTGCGACACCGGCGAGCGTAACGGCTGCGTGTAGAACACGGACTGCATTGATCGAGTTTCGCAGGTCTTCGAGCGGCTCGAATGTTCTGCGAATCTGCTCAGCCGTCTCGTTGTCCCCGGACTTCAAGGCGTGCAGCAGGTCCATCGACAGTCGTGGTGCCACACAGACACAACCGGCAGTGAATCCCGCGAGCTCGAACTCCTGCATGTGCACCCGTGCCGGCTGTTCACCGATCCCGCTCACGATCCGCTCAGGACCGAAGGCATCGACGAGTTCCCGCAGATACGCATCATCCGAAGTGTCCTCCCGGACAATGGCGTACTTGATCCACGACAGCAGGCCGTCCTTCATCAAACTCTTGACCGTAGCGACATCAATAAAGCCATCATGCTTGATGTACAGCACTGCTGGCCGACCGTACGCCTCGACGAAGTGTCGCACACCTGTGGCGATGCCGGTCGGCGTACACTGGTCCCGTTGTGGGAGGATCATCGCTGTGGGGAAGTCAAAGTCTCGCAGGATGGCGGCTTGGTCCATCATCGTTCCATACGCCGGACCAACCGAGGGAATCATCAGCGTGTCGTCGCCCGCAGCCTCACTCAGCAGAGCAAGCAACTCGGCGTACTCACTGAGTGCAACGTGATACAACACGGCATTGCCACCATAGAGCAACGTCGTGACACCACCCGCTTCGAGGTGACGGATCAATTTGACGTTCTCCTCTCGATTGAGCGAGAGGTCCGCGTTTCGTGCCAGTGGAGGCACCGCGATGACGGAAGAGGAGAGCGCTTCGGGAGTGATCGGGGATGTATTCATTGGTGGCGGAATACTGATCTGAGATTTGAGATTTCAAATTTGAGAGATAAAAACAATACCTTTCCAACGGGTCACTTTCGCCTGAGCTTCCAAACGTCTGACTCCATGTTGTTGCCGGCGACCATCCAGAGGGCATCGTTGTGAACGTACAAGCTGGCGGCGTGTCGCGGCTTCCAGGGCGTGTCGGGAACTTCGTACCACTTGACGCCATCGGTCGAGTGCCAGACATCCTTGCGGTTGCCGCTCGTGCCGTTGTAACCCTCCGTGACCCACAGTCGATCATCCCAGACGGCAACGTCGTGATACTGGCGGGGTGCCCAAGGGGCGGCTTCGATGTGACGGGTCCATTTCACGCCGTCTGCTGAACTCCAGATGTCGTTGTAAAAGTTGCGGGACGGCGTCTGCGGTGTGTCGTAGGTGCCGCCGCCGAGGATCCAGATACGTCCGTCCTTCACCGCACTGCCGCCGATCATGCCGCGAGGCGACCAACAGGGTTCCTGCGGTTTCACCTCCTGCCAGTCGACACCGTTCTGCGTTGTCCAGATGTCCCGATAGAATGTCTCTTCGTCTGACTCTTTCGCGAACGCAGGCATCGTCTGACCGCCGATGACCCAGATGCTGTCGTCATGCACGACTGTGTAGTGGAGTGCGCGCGGTGCCCAGGGAAGGGGCTTGTTACGATTGACGTACTCCCATGTCTTGCCGTCGGCCGAACTCCAGACGTCGTTCTGATAGTGCCCCTGATTGACATCGCCACCGATGATCCACATGCGGTCACGATACACCGCGTAGCCAGCCGTGTGTCGACCTTCCCAGTCACCGGTCGCATCGAACGATTGATCGAGGAACGTATTGGGTTTCACCAGGGTCCATGCGGTGCCGTCCCGCGAACTCCAGACCTCGTTGTTGCAGATCCGAGGAAAGAACTCACGATACGTCCCGATCGGATTCCAACCGCCGATGAACCACATGCGGCCATCATAGGAGAGTGCACCAGCACCATCTCGCGGCGCGAACTCGGCATTCATCGTGACATTGACCCACTCGTATTCGGGCGAAGCATCATCAGCCAGAGTCAGATCACTCCCCACAAACACTCCAATCAGGAGCAGCAGCCAAGCTCGCTGAGAACCATCTCGAACCACGAACGCAAGCAATTCATCGAGAATGCCCTGAACTCCACAGCGTTTGACATGTGCCAAGCGGCTTTCGGATTTCGTCATTCGGAATTCCTTCGATATTCTGATTTCGTCATTCGAGTTCCCTCTGGTCAAGCAGCATCGTGACTCACGAATACTCCGGAAGGAAGCGTTTCCAATTCTCGTAGATGATATTGTGGATCATCTCTTCCGGCACCTTGGGGAAATTGGTGCCGTCGACGATGTCGTTGACTTTGTGCTGACCGGCGATGACCTGTGCGGCGGTCGCCGAGGGGAAGTCCGAGCCGAAGATCAACTTGTGTTCGACACCGTACTCGATCGCCGTCATGAATGCCTGATAGTGACGCAGCGGTCGATAGTGCAAGGCGGAGATGTTCGTGTACAGGTTGGGGTGCTTGCGAATCAGCACGACGCATTCATCTTCCCACGGATGCCCCATGTGGGCGATCACGATCCGCAGATCGGGACAGGCAATCGCGATGTCCTCCAGTTGAATCGGATTCGCATACTTCAGTGGACCGGGTCGAACAAACGACGTCCCCTGATGAATGTTGACCGGAATGCCGAGCGACTCCGCCTTCTTGAACAGTGGCAGATGCTTCGGGTCTTGCGGGTCCCAGTTCTGATAGATGGGGGAACACTTCAGTCCTCGTAGCCCGAGGTCATTCACGTAGTATTCGAGTTGTTCGACACAGTCTTCATCGTTCGGGTCGACAGAGCACCAGCCGATGAACCTGTCCGAGTGATCAGCCACAAACTGCGCGATCAGTTCCTGATCGGCATTGATCCCGGTGAAGGGAGCCTTGATGCCGAACACGATGACTTTGTCCGCATCAGCCGTCGCTTCCAGCAGTTGATCGGGTCTGGAGTCAAATGCGTTTGCCTCCTGTACATCGCTGCCAGCGAAGTAGACGTCGTCGGACAGCTTCATCTTTGCCCGTTTGGCTTCCCAGGCGAACTCAACGAACTCGTCGGAGAGATGATCGGGATACCACATCAGGTTGGTGTGTGTGTCAAACAGCATCTGGTGACTCATGACAACTCGAAAGATTCATGTCTGTGATGGGAAATGTCGAATGTCGAAGTCAGAATGACGAATAGAATATCGAAATGACGAATGCCCGAAGATCGTCGACATGAAGTGTTGACTGTTATCCCGGTGATTCGTCATTGGGAATGCGTGCTTCCTTCGACATTTATCCTTCGAGTTCGACATTTCTACATCTTGTGATTCGGTACCGAACCCCAACTCGCGTGGTAGTCAATTCACGATCCGTCAACACTCCTGTTGGGATTTACGGACAGCCAACTCACGGCACAAATGAAGTAGAACGCGGCATGCAGGTAGATCACCATGTCCCAATCGCCGTCAGTCTGGCGAATCTCGTCGAACCAGTTTCCCAGAACGACCGGCAGAATAATACCGGCGAGACAGCCAGCCATGTTCATGATGCCCATCGCGACAGCCGTGTGTCGTCCACCGACGTCAATAGTCGCGGCCCACGCAGCGGGGAGTCCAATGCCAGAGAAGAAAGCGCCGATGGCAATCACGACCGACAGTTGCGTTGCATTCGCTGTCCACGCTGAAGCCATCGTCAGCAGTCCACACACGAACATCGCCACAAACGCCGTCCCACTACGGCTGATCCATCGACTGCCGGTCACCCGCAAGAGGCGATCGACAATCACTCCCCCAGAAAGACTGCCGATGACCACCGCGATCAAAGGCAGACTATTCAGGAACCCCGCTTCACTCTTGTCGATGTGATAGACGTACTCCAGAAAGGCGAAGAACCACGTCACAAAGAACACGTAGCCGGCCGCGCGGAAGAACGACTGCACACAGAGTCCCCACAAGCTCAGGCTACTTGCCATCTGCAAGGTGAGTGCCCATGCGGTTTCCGGTGCCTGCGAGACACTCGCCGACATGTCCTCTCCTTCGGTCTTTTCGATCAGCGATAACTCTGCCTCATTCACCCGGGCATGTTCCCGGGGAGACGTGCGGAAGAACCACGCAAAGGCCACTGCCCAGCCAATCGCCACCAGCGAGTAAGCTGCGAAGATGCCGCGCCAGTCGAAATCCTGTTCGAGCAGCCAGCCTGTCAAATGAATGGTGAAGGCCCCACCGAGCGACATCGACGCGCCGATTGTCGCGCTGCTCATGCCTCGATTAGCCAAAGGAATCCAGTCCTTCACAATTTTCGCCGACAAGGGCGTCATGCCGGCCTGAAACACGCCGAGCATGAATCGTGAGGCCCACAGCATCCCCAACAGTGAAGCGGCAGCGGTCCAAGCGTTGCACAATGACCAGCAGACGGCGATCACCACAAACGCAGCCCGTGTGCCGAATCGAGTCCCGAGCCAGCCGCCTGGAATCTGAAACAGAAAGTAACCGAGCATGAACGCGCTCATCAGCCCGCCCATCTGGGCATTGTCGAACCCCAGATCCGCCTGCATGGTCGTGTTCGCCGCCGAGATACAGTAACGCGTGAGATAGGCGCTCGCTGCCGCGAAGGCGACTAGCCCCAACACGACCCAGCGAATGCTGGTCGGTTGAACCGTCTGCACGTGTTGTGAGTCGTGACTCATCCGGCCTCTCGCAGTAGTCGCCAGCGTCATGTTCACACTCATAGAGGCGGCGTTGTCGTGATGCGAGGAATCTGCCATCGTGAGCCGCAGTGACGTCACACCAACATACACACTTTCCCAATTCCATGCCTGTGAGGCGAGCATGATTATCGACGTGCATAGTCACGCGTGGGAATATCCCACCCACTTCCACGACGACTTCCGGCTGCAGGCGCGGCGGGCCCGTGCGGGTGTCGAGGTCGACCTGAGTGTGCGTTATGACGAGTACCGATTCGGTGCGACGCATGCTGACCGCACGATCGTGTTCGGCGGGAAGGCCAAGCTCAGCGGCTTGTGGGTCGATGATCAGTATGTCGCCGATTACGTCGCGGCTCACCCCGACAGGCTTCTCGGCTTTCTCTCACTTGACCCCACACAGGATGACTGGCAGCGGGAGATGCGTGACGGTCATGAGCAACTCGGACTACGGGGCATCAAGCTGATGCCGATGTACGCCGGGTTTCGCCCCGATGATGAGCGTCTCGATCCTCTGTGGGACTACGCCACCACACACTCTCTCCCCGTGCTGCTGCACACGGGCACGACGTTCATCTCCCAAGCCCCGCTCGACTGCACACTGCCCCGACACCTCGACCGGGTCGCCATTCGTCACCCGCAGGTGAAGATCATCATGGCCCATCTCGGGCATCCCTACGAAGGCGAATGCGTCGCCGTCATCCGCAAGCACCCTCACGTTTACGCCGATGTGAGCGCGCTGCACTACCGGCCTTTTCAACTTTATCACAGCCTGATGCTCGTGCAGGAATACGGCGTCTGGGACAAACTCCTCCTCGGCAGCGATTACCCGTTCACCACCATCGATGCCTCGATCGACGGTTTGCGAAAGCTGAACGATCAACTGGAAGGAACGTCGATGCCCCGTCTGGAGCGAGACGCGATTGAAGCCCTGATCCATCGAGACAGTCTGTCCCTTCTGGGTTTGAACGGATGAAACAAGCGTTCGAACGGGACGCGGGCATCAGCACTCCCAAGCCGACACCTCTGGTGTCGCTCGACTGCAGAGAGGCTGTCAGATTTTGGCAGGCGTGCCCTCACGCCGTAGGACGGACTTCCAAGTCCGACCAGTACCACCGTAAAACAAACTTGTCTGATGATCGACTGGGGAATGGGACGAATTTGGAAATCCATCCTACGAAAAA
>JAJDEJ010000129.1 GCA_029259815.1 Planctomycetaceae bacterium
AACTCCCTCGAAGAAAGTCGAAGACGAGCAGCGGTTGCTCACCGCTGCTCGTCGGTCTACGTCTCCAACTCGACGTTCCAGAACGCCTCATTGACGAACTTTTGCCAACTGTCGATCCGCACGCCGTCCGACGCGTAGATCGGTCGCCAGTTGGGGCGTGTCGGCTCGTTGCGGAGCTTCATGCCGGACTGGACAGGCGTGCGATCGGCCTTGGTGCCGTTGCACTCGACGCATGCCAGAACACAGTTCTCCCACGTCGATGTGCCACCTTGGGCCCGAGGCACAACGTGGTCGATTGTCAGGTCGGCACTGCCCGGCTGACATCCGCAATACTGACAAGTAAACCGGTCTCGCTTGAAGACATTGCGTCGCGAGAACGTGACCGAGTTCACCGGCACACGGTCGTAGTCCCGCAGCGTGATAACCTCGGGAACCCGCAGTCGAAAACGACACGTCTGCACGAACGGCTCGTCGTCGTCAGGATGCAAGCTTGACCAGTCGTCCCAGGTGTACAACCGATAGTCGGCAGGGTCGACAATGCGAGCTCCATCTGCGAAGACCTTGACCAGTGCTCTCGCAACAGTCGCGACGCCAACCGCCTGCCAGTTGCGGTTGAGCACGAGCGTCGGCCGTTGCAGCGCCGCTGAAACCATCACTTACTCCTTGGCTCTTGTCAGTTGCTGTTTGAGATTTCACTCTCAAGGTGTCCGGGGGGAATCGAACCCCTCACCTCGACTTTCACAGAGTCGCATGCGAGACCACTACACTACGAACACCATCTCGGACAGGCAACCTCTGCCTGCGTTGTGGTGAGAGACACACCGTTCCTTCAACAGGTTCCCACAAACTGACGAGTTAACATGGGCGAAACGACACTCCTTGGAATCGACTGGGGCTCGACAAATGCCAGAGCGTTTCGGTATGACCGGGGCGGGACGGTGATCGACCGTCGTCACCGCGAGATCGGACTCCTGCGAGTCGCTGACGAAGGATGGGAGGCGACATTCCACGATCACTTTGGCGATTGGCGAGAAGAGGCCCCAACCGCACCTGTCATCCTCTGTGGAATGGTTGGCAGTCAGCAAGGGTGGAGTGAAGCTCCCTATGTCGCTTGCCCTGCTAGTACCGACGTACTCGGTGCGAATCTGCATCTCATCCCCAAGTCGAATTACCTGATTGTCCCAGGCGTTCAGACTGAGGACACGGCGGATGTGCCGGACGTGATGCGCGGAGAGGAGACGCAAATCGTCGGTCTTCACTTGGGCGAGACCCACAAGGTCTGTCTCCCGGGCACCCACTCGAAATGGGTCCAACTCGATAACGGCCTGATCACAGAATTTCAGACCTACATCACAGGGGAACTCTTCCACGTCCTTTCACATCACAGCATCCTTTCTCGAACGCTGGAGGAGGGCAAGCCCAGCGATGGGACCTTCCTACGAGGGCTTGACGACTCGGAACGGAATGGCGGACTGCTGCATCACCTCTTTGGCGTGCGAGGTCTTCGTCTGTTCGACAAGCTGTCGGGATCTGCACAGGCGGACTATCTCTCTGGGTTGTTGATCGGCAACGAAGTTCGGAATGCGATTGCTCATCTGACAATGGATCAATCCGTAACCCTTGTCGGTTCCGATGAGTTGATCTCTCGGTACGTCATTGCCCTGCAACATTTCGGTCGGGCGGTCGAAGTCGTCGATGGCGAACTGGCAGCATCGCAGGGTCTGTGGCAAATCGCTGAGCAAGCCGGGTTGATCGGCTCACCCTAATTGCGGCGACTCCACATCGACGGTAGGCTAACACCCTCCCCGAACCCGCCCTCCCAGAATGGTGTTGCTCATGTGGCTTGGTCTTCATTGGCTCGATTGGGTCGTTCTCTGCCTGTATCTGTTCGGCATTCTTGGCATCGGCCTGTGGTCGTACCGCAAGGTGCACGACATGAGCGACTTCTTCATGGGCGGTCGACGGTTCGGGAAGGTCTTTATGATGTTCTTTGCGTTCGGATCGGGCACGAGCAGCGAGCAGGCCGTGTCGGTCGCAGCGGGATCGTTTCGCGTCGGACTGGCGGGCATCTGGTATCAGTTCCTCTGGCTGTGGGCGACGCCCTTCTACTGGATACTCGCCCCGGTCTTTCGCCGTATGCGGGCACTCACGACCAGTGACTTCTTCGAGGCCCGCTATGATCGCTCGACGGCACTGCTCTATTCGATGTTGGGGATGTGTATCTCGGTTGTGTTCATCGCTGCGGCCTTGTTCATGGGGGCCAAGATGGTCGACGGCATGACGGGCGGGGCCTTCAACATGCAGTATGCCATCGCGGCGATGACGATCATGTTTGTCGTCTACGGCATGGCTGGCGGTCTGGGCGCGGCGGTCGTTACTGACTTCGTGCAAGGCATTCTGACTGTGATCTTCTCGTTTCTGCTGCTGCCCTTCTCACTCTACTACGCCGCTCAGGTGACGGGTCTCGACAGTGGTTTCGCAGCTCTCCATGAGGGAGTGCCTGGTCGTAGTGGAGAGACACTCCTGAGCCTCACGCTCACGCTTGAACTCGCGAAGTCGATGGGCAAGGAACCGATCACGATCTTTTATGTGATCATGCTGTCGATCAACGCGCTCGTGGCGATCGTCTGTCAGCCGCACATCATGGGTGTGTGTGGTGCGGGCAAGACGGAGTACGAAGGCCGTTTCGGCTTCACGATGGGCAACTTCATCAAACGTCTCTGCACGATTGCCTGGACGTTCACCGGACTGGCATGTGTGATCATCTACCTCACGCCCGGCAGTGAGTTCATGGCTCCCGAGACATTGGCTGAACTCAACAGTGACCCCACCCAAATGCGGGACTTCGCGGACAAGGTCTTTGGCGTCGCGGCTCACGACATTCTGCCACGCATCTCTCACGGATTGATTGGACTGCTCTTTGCAGCACTTCTTGCAGCCATCATGAGCACGTGCGATGCCCAAATGATCGTGGCGTCCGGACTGTTTACAGAGAACATCTACAAGCGGTATCTCAACAAGACCGCAAGCGAGAAACATTACATCTGGGTCGGACGCTTTGCGGGCCTCGCGATCGTTGGGCTGGCACTTGCACTCATGAGCCAGTTCACTGACGCCATTCAGATCCTCAACAACTATGTGAATGCGATTCCCGCGTTTATCGGTCTTGCCTTCTGGTTCGGCATCATCTGGCGGGGATACACCCCAGCGGCTGTTTGGGCATCGACGCTGACGACGATGCTTGTCTGGTATCTCACCCAAACACATACGCCGTTCGGGTTCCTGCAATCGGTCAGTGATGGAGCGTTCTGGCAGGAGAATATCGACTTTCTGCCCAGCCGTTTCCGCGAGTGGTTGTGGAGCGTGGCTCCCTTCACCCAGTATGGGAACAAGACCAGCATCCCCTGGCAGTACGTGATGTATCTGTCGTCGGGAGCCATCGCTGGCATCGTCACAAGCCTCTTGACCCGAAGACCTTCCGAGGAGAAGTTGAATCACTTCTACACGCTGATCCGTACACCGGTCCGACCTGGCGAGCATGTCGAAACACCTTGCACGCTCCCCGAAAACCCCCTGCCTCCCGAGACGGGCAAACTCATCCCGATCGATGGCATCGAGATTCCCAAGCCGAGCCGTGTCGGTTTGGTCGGATTCCTTCTGGCCTGGGTCGTTGTCGGTGCTATCCTTTGGCTGACGAACTTCCTCGCGTCGCTTGGAGCTTGAGTGAGTTCGACCACAATTTTCGGAGACGTCAGCTCACACGATTTCATCCTTCTCCACGGGGTTCGTTGACTGGGCCCTGATCTCCTCCGAGAAGACGCGAGCTGACAACCTGTCGATTCCCAACTTCATCCGATCCTCCAGTCGGTGCTCATCTGAGCATCTGACTCTGATCGTTCAACATGCGGGCGCTCACATTGATCGAAAGCACAAGGAGATGCTCGATGTTCACGCTTGCACGGAAGCACCGGTGCATACTGACGTTTCTGTCTATCGGTTCGATAATTGCAGCGGTAGCACATTGCGGTCACGCAGCCACTCCATTGGTTGCCCGTGATTCGATTGTGCTCAACGAATTGAAGCAGCACATTGCCTTCCTCGCCAGCGACACCCTCGAAGGGCGAGCCGCAGGCACACGAGGGGGACAGGCGGCTGCGACGTACCTCGCGCAGGAGTTTCGCAAACTGGGTCTCTCACCCGCTGGCGATGAGGGCGACTTCTTTCAGGAGTTCGGGCAGGGATATCGCAACGTCCTCGCCCTTCTTCCGGGCAGTGATCCCGAGAAGCGACATGAGGTGATCATCCTCGGGGGACACTTCGACCATGTGGGGTACGGCAACTCGTCCAACAGTTACGGACCCTTCGGAAAGATCCACAATGGGGCCGACGACAACGCGAGTGGGACCGCTGCGATTCTCGAAGTCGCAGAGGGCCTGTCGCATCTCGATCCGCCACCGCAGCGATCGATTCTGTTTGCCTTGTGGGATGCCGAAGAGGCGGGGTTGCTCGGATCGGCCCACTGGGTGCAGAGTCCGACGTTTCGACTTGATCGGGTCAAGCTCGTGATCAATGTCGACATGATCGGCCGCATGCAGCACGAGCGAGTCATCACTTATGGCTGCAGCACCGCAAGTGGTCTTAGACGATGCATCACGTTCGCGAATCAGCAGTCCGATCTGAATATCGACCTTGATCCGACTCATCGAGACGACAGCGATCATTGGTCGTTCTATCAACGACAGATTCCGTACCTCATGCTGCACACGGGCGAACATCCGGACTACCACCGGCCCAGTGATGACGTCGAAAAGCTGAATTATGAGGGACTCCATCGTGTGTCGCAGATGATGTTCGATCTGACTCGCATCGTGGCCGACACGGATGACTTGGGCGGCTTTCGAGGAGGGTCGCAACGTGAGAGACAGCCTGACCCAATCGCCGTCGCGAGGGGAACCAAGCCGCGTTCACGTCTGGGGCTTGCCTGGCAACCGCGGTCCGCGCCTCATGACCCGTTCCAGATCACACATGTGGTTCCTGATTCTCCGGCTGCCGAGTCAGGGTTACGCACAGGTGATCGCATTGTCGGCTTCAATGGTCTTTCTCCGTCGGAGGTCAATGATCTAAGAGAGTCTGTGCTGACGGCTGGTCGTCAAATTCGCTTGCAGATCGTGAGGTCAGGAATGGAAGCCCCATTCGATGTCGCCATCACTCTCCGCGGTAATCCGGTGCGTTTGGGAGTGCATTGGCGAATGAGTCCCGATGAACCGTTGACCATTATCGTCACAGGCGTCGTGCCCGGTTCCCCGGCTGCTCAGGCGGGCATTCAGCCGAACGATCGGCTCTACCCACCGGATGAGTGGATCGCCAGCGGGTCCGATTGGCTGCGAGAAATGACAGAAGCGTCACAGGAATCGATCACGCTCAATGTCGATCGTGCAGGACGACTGCAAAAGGTGCAACTCCAACTGTTGTCGGCACCAGCGACTTGACAATCACCCGCGATTGCGAAGCATGCCAATGACAAAAGGACTGTGAGAGAAACGATGGATCGCGACGAGATTCAGCAGCATATCCCCCATCGACCGCCGTTCCTGTGGTTAGACGAAGTCGTCTCGATCAACGAGACCTCGATCCACGCACGTAAGCAGGTCACTGCCGACCTGGACGTGTTTCGTGGCCACTATCCCGAATTCCCGGTGCTGCCTGGCGTATTGCAATGCGAAGCGGCCATGCAGGCAGCAGCCGTGCTGATTGCTCAGTCGATGGAGGCTGGCGGCACCAAGGTGCCTGTCGCGACGCGCATGAACAATGTGCAGTTCCGCAAGCTCGTTCGACCGGGTGACACGCTGGACATTGAAGTGACTCTCACCGAGAGACTCCAGGACGCGTTCTTCTTGAAGGGGAAGGTTTCGGTTGACGGCAAGGTCACGACCCGTCTGGAGTTCGCCTGCACGGCAACAGAGGTCAATGAAAACGTTTAGCAGCACAGATCAACTGTGCGACTAAACGAGTGAGGAGAGGAACTTCTTGAGTTTGGGTGACTTTACTTGTTTGAGTGTGGTGAACCGCAGTTTGACTGCCTCTTTGCCATTGCGGTGCGAGGCGATCTCCTGCTCGGCTCCAAGGTCAGCGACTTGACCAAGCGCGATCTGTCCGGGCTCGGTGAACAGCGAGAGATACACGCCGTCGCGGCGTTTGGTCTGCAACTCGCCGATGGGGGTGCCGTCGCTCGACTGCAAACTGGTGAGTGTCTTCTTGCCCCAGTCGTACTCGAAATCATTGAGCGAGTTGTCGATGACGTCCAGCAAGATCTCTAGCACGCTCGCGGACCAGATCACGCGTTTGTTCAATGCAAACCCCTTACGTGAGACGTGCCACTTACGGCCGAGGACCTTCCACGGCATCAGATCGTTGGGGTCCTTCTTTTGTTGCTGTTCGATCTGGCCGACGTACTCGGCAATCGCTGACTCGACGAACGCGCGGAACTCGGGCGTGTCGATCTCGTCGAGCGAATGCACGTCGATCGCAACCTCCTGGAACGGTCCCTTGGTGTTGTTGAACTTCACCCGGTCACCACGGCCGTAGACGGGAATGTCATCAATGTCGTCCACCGGCGTGAGATTCAGTTCTTCGTGGATCTCATCAGGATCGAGCGAGTTTTTCGGCACGCGGAAGTACAGACGGACGAACCACTCATCGCCGGTGAGTGCGTGAAAGAACCAACCGGTGCCGACTTTGGTCTCGGCCGTGATCTCGACTGTGGACGGGTCGCCCCAGTTGGCCTCTTTGAGTCCTTCGTACTCCTCGATCAGGTCGATGACGTACTCGAGTGCGGCTCCTTCCCATTGGCACGGTTTGCCGTTGCGGGCGGGGCGGTCCTGTGTGTGCCACTTGCGTCCGTCGACCTTCCACGGAAGCGGGGCATCTTTGCCGACCTTGGCGATGTCGACGTCACCCGCTTGCTTTTTGGCGGCGGCTTTGGCGTCGAAGACTTGGACCTCGCCGCGTGTGGATTGTTCGAGGACGGGGGCGAGGAGTTCGCCGGTCCATGAGCGGAATTGGACGCCTTCGGGTGGTGCTAAGCCGCAAGCGATGGATGTGCCGGGCTTGCCGTTTCGCAGGTACTCTTGAGACTGGGCGACGACGTCTTCGGGGGTGCCGAGTGCGACGATGTAGCCGCCGTCGACGCCTGCTTCGGGGCCGATGTCGACGATCCAGTCGGCTGTCTTGATCACATCGAGATTGTGTTCGATCACGACGACCGTGTTGCCCGCTTCGACGAGACTGTTGAGGACCGTCAGCAACTTTGCGATATCGTCGAAGTGCAGGCCGGTCGTCGGTTCATCAAGGAGATAGAGCGTGCGACCGCTGTTCGGTTTGCAGAGTTCGGCTGCCAGCTTGACGCGTTGGGCTTCGCCGCCGGAGAGGGTTGTCGCCGACTGGCCGAGGGTCAGGTATTCGAGACCGATGGCTGCAAGCGTTGCGAGCGGGGCACGGACTTTGGGAATGTTGCCGAAGAGTTCGAGGGCCTGACCGATCGAGAGTTCGAGCACATCGGAAATCGTGTGCCCCTTAAAGCGGACGGTCAGCGTTTCCTCGTTGTATCGCTTCCCGCGACACGTGTCGCACGTCACCCACACGTCCGGAAGGAAGTGCATTTCAATCTTGCGTTGGCCGAATCCTTCGCAGTCTTCGCACCGCCCGCCGGCCCGGTTGAAGCTGAAGCGGCCCGGCTTGTAACCCCGCACCTTCGACTCGGGCAAACGGCTGAACAGTGTGCGGATCGGGTCGAACACGCCGGTGTAAGTTGCCGGGTTCGAGGCGGGCGTCGCGCCGATGGGTGCCTGGTCGACGTTAATCACACGGCTGATTTCTTGAACGCCCGTCATCTCATCAAACGGGCCGGGAGCATCGCCCTGCCGGTTGAGATGCCGGGCAACCGCACGAGCGAGCGTCTCTTGAATCAGTGAACTCTTGCCCGAGCCGGACAGACCCGTGATACAGGTGAGCGTGCCGAACGGGATCGAGAGGTCGACACCACGCAGGTTGTTCTGCCGACAGCCGGTGATGGTCAGCCAGTCCGGCGAGCGGAGGGTGTCAACCCCCTGTTTCTTTGACACTTCAGAAGTTGTGAGTCCCTCATCTGACTCGCCACCGTCAGGGACAGGGGACTGACGTCCCCCGCTCGCCATGCGGCGTGTTTTCGGCACGACGATGTCCTTCTTCCCCGAGAGGTAAGCCCCGGTGAGTGACGTCTTTCCCTTTCGAGCGACCTGTTTGGGAGTCCCGTCCGCGACGACGTTGCCGCCGAAGCGACCGCTGCCGGGGCCGAAGTCGTACAGCCGATCGGAGGCTTCGATCACTTCTCGGTCGTGTTCGACAAGGACGACCGTGTTGCCGAGGTCGCGCAGTTTGTGCAGGGCTTCGATGAGACGTCCGTTGTCTCGCGGGTGCAGTCCGATCGTCGGTTCGTCGAGAACGTAGAGCACGCCCGTGAGTGCGCGGCCGATCTGACCGGCGAGGCGGATGCGTTGTGACTCGCCGCCGGAGAGTGTGGGCATCCCACGGTCGAGGTTAAGGTAATGCAGACCGACGTCGACCAGGAATGACAGGCGGTGCTTTGATTCGTTGAGCAGGTCGCCGGCGATGCTTTCCTGCTCTTTGGTGAGCGTGAGTGTGTTGAGGAACTCCAGTGTCTCAGCGAGCGGCAGTCGGCACAGGCGGGGCAGTGTCATATCGTTAATACGAACGGCTGCCGCATCGTCACGAACACGATCGCCGCCGCAGACGGAACAGGGGGCTTCGCCGACGAGGTCCTGAAGACTGAGGCGGTAGTCGTAGGAGATGCGGGAGGCTTCGTCGATGGCGGGGTAGAGGCCTTTGTAGGTGAACGTGATCGGCGCGCTCCCGTTGGTCGCGGCTAAACGGATGGGGGTTTCGCTGCCGTAGAGGATGATGCGTTGGTGTTTGCTGCCAAGTTGGTACCAGGGGATGTCGAGGGGGATGCCGAATTCGTTTGCGATGGCTTCGAGGAAGGTTTGGAATTGGGCGTTCTCGCGAGGCACAGGCCAGGCGGTGACGGCTCCGTCGCGGAGTGAGAGGTTGGGGCTGGCGACGAGGGCCTGTTGGTTGGTGCCCCATTCGACGCCGAGGCCTTCGCAGGCGTCGCACCAGCCGAGCGGACTGTTGAACGAGAAGTTCTGCGGCGTGAGTTGCTCGAAGTGACGGCTGTCTTCGCCCGAGCAGACCGGACACGAGTAGTGCAGGCTCAGCCGGTCGACTCGCCATTCTGGCTCAGCGGTGTCACGGTCGACATGCACAAGGTGCAGCACGCCCTTGCCGACGTCGAGGGCCGTCTCGATCGAGTCGGCAATCCGACCGCGACTGTCGGGGTCGACCTTGATGCGGTCGACGATCGCTTCGACCGTGTGCTCCCGTTTGTGGTCGATCTCGGGGACGTCTTCGAGATTGTGCGTCTCGCCGTTGATGCGGACTCGCAAGAAGCCCTGCGTGCCGAGCCGGTCCCAGAGTTTGGTGTAACTCTGACCGACCGGGACGTCGATCGGTGCAGCGAGGTACAGGCGAGTGCCGTCTTCGAGTGTGAGCACGCGGTCGACGATTTCGTCGGTCGTTTGGCGGATGACCGGAACGTCATGTTCGGGACAGTAGGGTGTGCCAAGGCGGGCGATGAGGACACGCAGGTAATCGTAGATATCGGTGACCGTACCGACAGTCGAGCGTGGCGTGGCGCCGACCGTCTTCTGCTCGATCGCAATGGCGGGCGACAAACCGGCGACGCTCTCGACTTTGGGCTTGGGCATCTGACCGAGGAATTGTCGAGCATACGCGGAGAGCGACTCGACGTAACGGCGTTGTCCCTCAGCGTAGAGCGTGTCCATCGCGAGCGACGTCTTGCCGCTGCCGCTCGGTCCGCAGAAGACGGACATTTGGTCGCGCGGGACGGTGATGTCGACTGACTGGAGGTTGTGCTGGGAGGCACCGCGGATGGTGATTTCGTCCGTATCACCGTTGTGACCGTTCGATCGATCACCGTTTAGCCGCGACCGTTGGGAGCGCTCCCGCTGGTCGCGGCTAAACGTGGGGAGGACATCATGGAGGGCGTGTCCGGTGTGGGACGCGTCGCACGTGGCGATGTCTTCGGGGACGCCGGTTGCGATGAGAGTACCGCCGCCGCTGCCGCCTTCGGGGCCGAGGTCGATCACCCAGTCGGCCGTCTTGATTACGTCCAGATTATGCTCGATGACCAATACCGTGTTGCCCGCTTCGACGAAGCCGTGCAGGACCTGGAGCAACATCTTCACGTCGGCGAAGTGCAGGCCGGTGGTCGGTTCATCGAGGAGGTAGAGCGTGTTGCCGGTCGAGCGCTTGCCGAGTTCTCTGGCGAGTTTGATGCGTTGAGCCTCGCCGCCGGAGAGTGTGGGGGACGGTTGTCCGAGCTTGAGGTAGTCGAGACCGACGTCGTGGAGTGTTTGCAGCAGGCGCAGGATTTTGGGGTGATTCTTGAAGTGTTCGATCGCCTCTTGCACGTCCATGTCGAGGACGTTGGCGATCGACTTGTCCTTGTAGCGGACCTCGAGTGTTTCGTGGTTGAAGCGTTTGCCGTCGCAGACGGGGCACTTGACCCAGATGTCGGCGAGGAAGTCCATTTCGAGTTTGGTCGCCCCGTGCCCTTCGCACGCTTCGCAACGTCCGTCTTCGACGTTGAAGCTGAAGCGGCCCGGCTTGTAACCACGGATCTTCGACTGTGGCAGTTGCGTGTAGAGCTTGCGGATCTCGTCGAGGAGTTTGACATACGTTGCCGGGTTCGAACGAGGCGTGCGGCCGATGGGGGACTGGTCGATGTCGATCGCTTTGTCGAGATGCTGCAGGCCGTTGATGCGTTTGTGCTGGCCGGGTGAGCCTTTGCCGCCGTTGATCTCGCGGTTGAGCGTCTCCCAGAGGATGTCATTGCACAGCGAACTCTTGCCCGAGCCGCTGACGCCCGTTACGCAGACGAACATCCCGAGCGGGATCTCGACGTCGACGTTCTTGAGATTGTTGTGAGCCGCGCCAACGATCTTGAGGCGTTTGGTCTTGGGAGGTTCACGGCGTTCGGTCGGGATCGCGATCTCTTCCTTGCCAGTCAGGAAGGCGGCCGTTTTGCTCCGTTTGGCCTTGCGAATCTCATCGAGTGTTCCTTGAGCGACGATCTCGCCGCCACGTACTCCCGGACCAGGGCCGAAGTCGACGATGTGGTCGGCTGCCCGCATGGTCTCCTCGTCGTGCTCGACGACGATGACCGTGTTCCCCTGATCGCGGAGGTCCTGCAGCGATTCAAGAAGCATCTCGTTGTCGCGAGGATGCAGGCCGATCGACGGCTCGTCGAGGATGTACAACACGCCGACGAGTCCGCAGCCGATTTGACCGGCGAGGCGGATGCGTTGTGACTCGCCGCCGGAGAGTGTGGGGGCTGAGCGGTCGAGGGTGAGATAGCCGAGTCCGCATTTGAGCAGGAAGCCGAGACGACCGCTGATCTCTTTGATGGCGTCCTCAGCGATGATTGCGTGTGTGTCGTCGAGGTCGAGGTCTGTGAAGAATTGTGTGGCGTCTTCGATGGAGAGCGCGCAGACCTGCGGGAGAGAAAGGGTTGATGGTTGATGGTTGATGGTTGATCGACGTCCCTTCGACAGTTTGCTCTCCGCTCTCCTCCCTCCGCTCTCCGCCATGCTGTTCGAGGTGATGAGCACCGCTCTCGCCTGTTCGTTGAGGCGCTCACCCTCGCACGACGAACAGGGGACCGTCTCCATGTACTTTTCGAGCTGGCGACGTCGCATGGGGCTCTTGGCCTTGCGGTAATCTTCCAAGAGGTCAGGAAGGAAGCCGGGCCAGGTGCCGCCGTGCTTCCAGACGCCGCCGCGGTGTCGCCAGGCATAGGTGATGTGTCGGACGCCCATGCCGTGCAGGAAAAGATGCTTGGACTCGTCCGACAATTCGTTCCAGGGGGTCTTAAGGAACGCTCCCTCGTCGAGATCGCAGTCCTGTTCGATGGCGCGTGCAACGCCCTGAAAGATGTGCTTACGCCAGCGACCGACCTTCGCCATGCGACCGAGCAGGTTGAGAGCCCCCTTGGCAATCGACTTGGTCTCGTCCTCGACAATGCGTTCAAGGAGGAACTCGTGACGCGTGCCGAGTCCATTACACGCCTCGCACATGCCGAGCGGGCTGTTGAAGCTGAACAGTTGGGGCGACGGTGGCTCGAAGGAGAGACCGCAGTCGGCGCAGGCGTATTTGGCGGAGTACAGTTGAGTGTTGAGTGTTGAGTGTCCAGTGTCCCCAACGTTGCCTTCCACTGGACTCTGGACACCGGACTCTGGACTCGTCACGACGATCAACGTGCCGCCGCTGAGCCGGATCGCACTCTCGATTGCCTCGACGAGCCTCGTCCGCCCGCCCTTGCCGGCGACGAGGCGGTCGATGACGACTTCGATCGTGTGCTTGAAGTGCTTCTTGAGGCCGAGGTCGTCGGAGAGACTGACGACTTCGCCGTCCACGCGGGCGCGGAGAAAGCCTTGCTTGAGCAGGTCGCCGAAGAGGTCGCGGAACTCACCCTTTTGATTCTGGATGATGGGTGCCAGGATCTGAAACTTCGTGCCTTCGGGGAGAGCGGCGATCGATTCGACAATCTGGTCGGTCGACTGAGCCGTGATTGGCTGTCTGCACTTGGTGCAGTGTCCAACGCCGACACGGGCGTAGAGCACGCGGAGGTAGTCGTAGATTTCGGTGATGGTGCCGACCGTGCTCCGCGGGTTGCGGCTGGTCACCTTTTGTTGGATCGAGATCGACGGAGCGAGGCCTGAGATGGCATCGACATCGGGCTTGGGCATCTGGCCGAGGAACTGCCGCGCGTAAGTCGACAGCGACTCGACGTACCGCCGCTGTCCTTCGGCGTACACGGTGTCGAAGGCGAGCGAACTCTTGCCCGACCCGCTGACGCCCGTCATGACGATCAGCTTGTTGCGGGGCAGCGTGAGGTTGACGTCGCGCAGATTGTGTTCGCGGGCACCGCGAATAACGAGATCGGAAGCGGGCATAAAGGGCTTTCAGCGGCAGTGGGACTGTCGCTGCGAGAAGGGCGGGAACTCATTTTCGACACGACTCGAATTATAGGAGTCGACGGCGGTTCCGACCAATCACGGCCCCCATTTGTTCGCCCTCAGCCATCAATGGCGATGGGGGGCCGTCTGATGCCTTCGTTGTCCGAATCGATCCCTTCGCATGCCCGGGTGGAGCAGATTCACGGTCTTATCGACCGCCTTCATGGCATTCCAAATGAGGCGTGTCAACGGATTCATGACTCGATACTGGCGATCAAAGCAGTGGGCACAGCGGAATGCACGGACGCCAATGGCCGCAGGAAAGAGATCACGGTATAAAAACCGTGATTTTTCTAAGTCCGGACTGTTACAGGATGTGCAGCGGAACTCGACCATGAGGGAGAATCCGAGGAGACAATGGCGGCAGGGACATGTCCCCAACTCTACACCCCAGAAGGTGTCGAGGAGGTGATTTCGTCGGGAAACTCTCGGCCTTTCGAGGTCTGTGCGCCAGTCCCTAGGATCACGTCAACCGTGTGCATCGCGGCCTGAGTGATGACAGCGTAAGATTTCCCGGCTGCGCAAGAAAAAACCCGGAAATAGCGAATCCCAGGGGGGCAGAGGACTCGAGCTACTTCCGGGGGCGATTCGGAATAAAGCCAAGGGAGATGGACCGTCCGCATCCATGCTTCGGGTACCGTCCCTGGCGACTCTCCAAGGAGAGCCAACCGACACGTGTCGTGCGTTGCCGCGTCCGGCGAACCGGGTCACGTCCAACGCGGCGGGAAGGTATGGATTTCGCCCAGAGCGGTCAAGACGATTTCGTCAGGTTTGTCGAACTGGGCAAATGGCCGATGAAAATCTTCAAAGCGGATGTCGCGGGGCAGAGCGCAATACATCTCATGATCAATAGTTACGGTTCATTCTCGCTGGCCGTCAACTCAGTTGTGCTGACGGCAGGATCTGCCGAAATCAACCGTGAGATTTGCGAGACAGTGCGTCAACGCCGGCTCCATGTCAAAAAACACCCTGACTGCAGTGAGCGGTCGAGGTGTTGAGCTGCGCACACGATTGGAATACCGGGGCTGAGTCTCGACTTGATTTTCGGGTGGCGGGGTCAGAAGCGTAGCGGATGGCCCCGGTGTGAGGACGCGGAATTTCAGGGCCATCCCGTTGGTCTGACCCTGCCACCCGATCCGAATTCTTAACTGTGACG
>JAJDEJ010000130.1 GCA_029259815.1 Planctomycetaceae bacterium
AAGCCCTGCGCCGAGCGATCCTCCAGGAGGAATTATCGACGATCACCACCGAGTGGTCCCTGCCAGACAAAATTATCCAACTCGCGAAAAGCTTCATGGCACTGGCAACCTAATCTGAATCACAACTCGGAAAGTGCAGGAGTGTTATTACGCGTGAAGTGAATGACTGCAATTCACCATGGCTCAGGATCAGTCTGCCGGTCTTGCCATCGTGGCACGGCAATCGCGAGTTGGTTGCAACTCACGGTGACAAGGCGACTTGCGATGTACACCATTTGTTCAGGATTGATTTTCGCATGATCAAGCCAGTCAAAGGGTTGTAACCACAAGATTGTTCCACGTGCGAATTGTCGTGGACATCGTGGGGCAGGCGGCTATAACACTACAATCATACCTTTAACGTCCCATCTCCTTCAACGAGAATAACTGAACGGATTTCATACCGGTAATTTCACTCGAACAACGTGGAGATCCCCTAATCGTGATAAGACATGTGATCCGACGAGTATTACAAGAATGTTGAGGTGTGTGCCGTCAGATGTATCAAGCGTATCTTCGGTGTTCCAGCTTGAGCAGACTTCGGCCTGACAGGAAAGGAGCTCTCTCGGGAGAGTGGGGTCCAGAAATAGGTTTCTCATTCCACTGTCGCGGGAACGATCTCAACTGGGAGGCTGAGTGAGTCGGTCAAGTCGGATTTGATTGGAGGACAATCCATGGAGGCAATTAAGATGACAGCCGACACCGACAACCGGAGTTATTCAGTGACTGGGGGGCAAAACATTGATGTTGAGTTCGAGGAGAAACCCTTTGATGTGACCCAGGCGGTTGTTTGGGTTGTTGATGACGATCCCGACATGCGAGCATCGCTCACCTGGCTACTTGAGTCTGCTGGCTATTCTGTCAAGGCGTACTCCAAACCGACTGAGTTGCTTGACCACTACGAGCCAGACTGTCCCGGCTGCTTCTTGTTAGATCTCATCCTGCCGGAAATGAACGGATTGCAGTTGTGGCAAGCGCTCCACGAACGGGGTTCTCACAATCCATTTCTCATCGTTTCCGGTCAAGCGGACGTCACGACAGCGGTCACGTCGATGCATCATGGTGCTGTCGATTTTATCGAAAAACCGTTCAAGCACACCTACCTCTTTCGGCGAGTTGAACTGGCCCTGCAGCGCGATGCTCTCGAGCGACGTCGACGGCTGGCGAACGCTGACTTTCACACGCTTCTCGACTCACTCACGCCGAGAGAACGGGAAGTCATGCAGTTCGTGACAGAAGGGATGCTGACGAAGCAGATTGCACTTCGTCTGGACATCAGCGAAAAAACCGTCGAAGTGCACCGGAGCCACGTGACCAAAAAAATGAAAGTGCAGTCCGTTGCCCAGTTGGTGCGACTCGTGACGAAACACACTCTGGCCTAGACCATTTTCATGGTTTCTGTGCAAAAGCTTGTTCGAGGAATGACCTCTGCCTGCTGCAAGCCTTCCTGCATGACACCTGAAGAACAGCTTTGGGATTGCTCTAGTCCAGAAGATTCGTTCTTTCGCTGGGCGACATTGAATCACGACTTCCAAGAGTTCTTATGCCCCGGGGAGCAGACTGTTCAGCGGCATCCGACCGAGTGAATCCCGTCGTTTTTGGGGTTTTGATAGCTTCAGCTGTCGGCAGAGTAAAACAAAAGCAGGTGTGGCCATTGTCGTTGACTTCAGTCCAGATACGACCTGCATGATTTTGGATGATTGTCCGGCAAATGCTCAGCCCCATTCCCATGCCATCGCTTTTCGTCGTGACGTAGGGTTCGAAGATCTGATCAATCTGGCCGTCCGGAATCCCTGGTCCACGATCGATGATACACACGGTCGGTGTTCCCGATGTCAACAACGTCCGAATGACAACTTCCCGATCAAGTAATGATTCGTCGGCGACTGCATCCATTGCGTTCCTGACAAGATTCACCAAGACCTGTTTAATTTGAACCTGATCTCCCAGGACATCAGGAAGATCGGCGTCTAAATCCAACCGCCTCGTGATCCCACTCTGATCACCATATTTGGGCAGCAATCGGTTGACTTCACGCACGAGCGTATTCAGCTGAAGCTTCTTTTTTTGGTGAGGCAACTTGGAGACAAAGGATTTGACGCGCTGGATGATCTCTCCCGCCGCTAAAATTTGCTCATTCAGTTGACGTAGCGGCTCACGCAGGTCCGCCAACGACGGATGTTCGCCCTCAATCAAGTGAAGACAACCGCCAGCATAATTTGAAGCGGCTCCCAATGGTTGTGCCAACTCGTGGACGAGTGCACTGGCCATTTCTCCCATTGTGGTGACGCGGGAAATGTGGGCCAGTTGAGCCTCAGCTGCCTGCAGTCTCTGTTGAAGCACTGTCTTCTGAATGGCGTCTTTCAGGACGCGGGGGAGGTCGCTCGCTTGAGGCTCTCTTTTCACTAAGAATACCTGGCCGCAGTCGCTGACGATCCCTCGACCGAGCGGAACGTCATCCAGTCCGGTCAGAATAACGACCGGAGTGTCGTGAGCTTGAGCGATGACCTCTAGAAACGCGGTCACGCATTCGTTGTCAGGAAGGTTGAAATCGAGCAGGATGGCATCGAACGAATTGTGTTCAATATGAGAGAGAGCGCTGCTGAGTGAATTCGTACATTGAATCTCAAACGAAGGTTTCCTTGAGCGAGACAACATCTCGAGAATCACTTCCTGGTCGTCATCGTTGTCTTCCACCAGCAGGACGCGCTGCTGCTGATCTGGCATGGAGGTCCTCCTTCATTCCTTGACCTGTCGTTGTCCGAGATTGTTCTTGATGAAGCCGCTTCCAGTCATACGATAGGCGATCATCACTTTCAACGAACCGGCATCGATCCATTGAGTTCGATCGGATGATCACGTCGTCAAGTCGCCGCCGTCACGAGCAGGCGCAGCCGTCGCGTTTGGAGCGGCGCCAACTCAGGAGGGCCCGCGTCGATCACGAACCGAGACCTCCTTCTCGTGCCACGGGCACTTTGGTGTAGCGGCGTTTGGACGTTGAAGGGTCTATGATTCCAGTCTTGTTCGCCGCGATGGACGCTACACTGATTTGATTGCCGTAATAACTGGTCGTACTGGGACGATGGCCACTGCATTTTTTCATGATTGCAATCAATCGACTGATGCCTTGAGTTCAGTTCGTAACTTGGTCGAGTCCGTTCGGTGGCAGCTTGACCAGGGCAAACCAATAATCAGAAATCTGCGTGGCGACTTTCGCAAACTCACCGAAGTCGACTGGCTTGGTCAGGTAGGAATTGGCGTGCATGTCATAGGCCTCAACGATGTCATCCCGAGCGTCGGACGTCGTTAAAACGACCACGGGGATCCGTTTAAGGTTCGGATCCTCCTTCATCGACAGCAGCATTTCTCGGCCATCCATTCGCGGCATGTTGAGGTCAAGGAGGATCAAGTCGGGCCGCGGTCGGTCGGTGAACGGTGCTTCTTTTCGCAGGAACGCCAATCCTTCCACGCCATCGCGTGTCACATGGAGATTATTAATCATCCTGCTTTTTTCGAACGCCAACTGTGTGAGTTCGATGTCGTCTTCGTTGTCTTCGACCAGCAGGATCTCAACTGGTGCCGAGAACTGGAGCGTCATCTGCGCCCTCCGTGGGTTCAATATGTGGAATAGTGAATGAGAAGGTGCTGCCCAGACCCGGCTGCGATTCCACCCAGAGTTTACCGCCATGCCGGCGGACGATCCGTTCACAGAGGGAGAGACCGATCCCGGTCCCGTCATACTGATCTCGTGTGTGGAGCCGCTTGAACATCTGAAAAATGCGTTCAAAGTGTTCGGGGGAGATGCCGATGCCATTGTCTGCTACGGAGAATTTCCAACCCCTCTCGTCGTGCTCTGCCCCCACGTGTACCGTGGGTGGCTGTTCTCCACGATACTTAATGGCGTTACTGATCAGGTTTTGCAAGAGCTGCGCGAGTTGCCGCTCGTCGCCGATGACCGTTGGTAATTCGTCATTGGTGACAGTAGCTGAAGCCTGTCTGATGGTCATCGTGAGATCAGTCATCACATGATCGAACAATTGCTGACAGTCGGTCGGTCGAAACTGCCCGCCTCGGCTTTCAACTCGTGAGTAGGTCAGCAAGTCTTGAATCATCGTCTTCATGCGTTCGGCGCCTCGGACGATCTTGGTCATCCAGCGGTCGGCCTGTTCGTCGAACTGGCCCTGGTACCGCTCTTGCAGGAGGTTGCAAAAGCTGGAGACTGAGCGCAATGGCTCTTGGAGATCGTGTGAGGCAACGTAGGCGAACTGCTGGAGTTCCTCGTTGCTCCGCTGGAGTTCTTCCGCATGCTGTTGAAGTTGCTCTTGCTGATCGCGAATCTTCTGTTGCAAATCGCTTTTTTCAATCGCATTGACGATGGCGCGCTTCAGCAATCCGGCCTGCAGGCTGCCCTTAGGCAGATAGTCCTGGGCACCGTGTTTCATCGCGTCGACGGCGATCTGTTCATTTCCCTCGCCGGTCAGCATGACCACGGTCGCCTGATGGTGTGCGAGGTCGTCGAGCACATCCAATCCGTGGGAGTCCGGCAGCAGGTAATCCAAGAGGACGCAGTCAGGCTGCCGTTCGAGAAACGTGTTGACACCTGTGCTACCAAGATCGGCTTCAATGACTTGATAGTCTCCCGCAATCGACCGCCGGACGCGTTCGCGATCAACTTCGTCATCATCAATGATCAGGACAAGCCTGTTATCAACGGACACCATGCTTCTCCGGGGGAAATTCGACGTAACGCCAGTAACCGTCGAGGAGTTCCATCAGGTGGAGGAAATCCTCGCCAGCCTTGGCTTTGACCATATACCCCGCAACGTGTTTCTCGTAAGCGGCGACCTTGTCGCGGTCGTCGTCAGACGTCGTCAGCACAAACACCAGGCTATCGTTGAGGTCGGGGTCTTTCCGCAGCTCTTCCAGGAACTCAATGCCGTTCATCTGCGGCATGTTCAAGTCGAGCAGAATCAGGTAGGGGCGCGGCATCGGACCGTGTCCATTGCTGCTGCGGAGCATGTTGAGCGCCTCGATCCCGTTTTCCGCCACGTGGATCGGATTCGCGATCTTTTGCTTGCGAAATGCCCGCTGGATCCCCATGGCGTCGATTTCGTCATCCTCAACAAGCAGGATGTGGATAACTTGGTTGGCCGGTTTATTGGACATGCATTAACTCCTGTTTGGGCTCCCAGGCTGGTGATTGGCTGAGTTGTTCGGTTTGAGCCGCTTCCGTTTGTGACGGATGTGATGTTGGCCAGGTGAAGCGAAACGTTGTGCCGCAACCAGCCGTGGAATCGACACGGATCGTGCCACCATAGCTCTCGACGACCTTTTTGATGACGGCCAGCCCCATCCCGCTGCCCTCGACTTTGTCCCGGGGCTGAAGGGTCTGGAACATGCCGAAGATCCGTTCGTGAAACTTGGGATCAATCCCCGGTCCGTCGTCGGCCACCGAAAACTCATAAAATTCATGCCGATGACGGACTGAGAGCTCAATGCGCCCGTCCGGTCGATTATGGTGCTTGATGGCATTCGTCACAAGGTTCAAGAACACATGTTCGAGTGGTGGGCGGGCCGTCTCAATCGTCGGCATGTTGTCCGCCACGGTAATCAAAAACCCTTCCGGCTTCGCAACCAGTTCGATGATCTCGTGAACCAATTGGCCGGTATCCACACCTTCAGGCTCATAGAGGATCCGACCGGCCCGTGAGTAATGTAATAAGTCCGTCAGCAGTTTTTCCATCCGCTGGACGCGTTGCTGCATTTTACCGAGATGTGCGCGGCACGATTCGGGCAGATCCTCTCCGGCATCCTCGACGATCCATTTGGCGAGGCTGTCGATTGCGCGCAGCGGAGACTTCAGATCATGTGAAGCCACGTAGGCGAACTGGTCCAACTCGGCGTTGGAGCGGGTGACGGCCTCGATGGCCTCTTCAAGTTCCTCGTTGGCGTGCTGCAGTTTCGCGTGTGTGGCTTTCAATTCGGTAACGTCACGTTCCGTTGTCGCCACTCCTCGTAACAGACCCTCTGGATCGAGCAACGCCGTGACGGTCAGCCAAATATCGAGCACGCGTCCATCCTTCGTTTTTCGCTGTGTTTCTAACGAATCGATCAGCTTGCCCTCCTTGATCGATTGCGTCATCTCATCGGCGAGAAAGCGGACCTCTTCGGGGATGGTCTCGGCGATGTTCCTGCCGAGCATTTCCTGCTCGCTGTACCCGTACAACCGTTCGGCACCCCTGTTCCACGCGGTAATCGTGCCGTCGAGTTCTTGCACAGTCACCGCGTCGTTGGAGTCGCGGACGACGGAGGCCATCCGCTCCATCTCCTGCTTCGCAATTTGTCGCTTGGTGATGTCGCGTGCGATATATATGAAACCGGTCAGGTTCTGCTGCTCGTCGCGGAGAGCGGTAACGACGACGTTTGCCCAATACCGCGAGCCGTCCTTCCGCAAACGCCAGCATTCGCCTTCCATTCGGCCTGCTTGGCAGACCGTTTGCAACTCGCGTCCGGGTCGGTCCGCCGACCGGTCTTTGGGAGTGTAGAAGACGGAAAAATCATGGCCGAGGATCTCTTGCTCCGTGTACCCACTCAACCGTTCGGCCCCTTCGTTCCACCTGGACACGCGCCCTTTCGTGTCCAGACGGAAAATGGCGTAGTCCCAGACCTGCTCCACCAAGAGGTGGAAAAAGGTGTCGCTCTCACTCAGTGCCCGGTTGGCTTCGCGGAGTTCGGCAGTCCGTTCCTCAACGCGGTGTTCCAAGTCGTTGTGGAGTTTACGTTGCTCTCCTTCCAATCGCTTTCGCTCGGTGATGTCGACGAAGGTCACTACCGCGCCCACGAGTGCACGCTCTTTGTAGACGGGGTTTGACCAGTACTCTGCTTCAAACGAGCTGCCGTCCTTTCTCCAGAGCAGTTCGTCATCGACATGCGCACCACAGTTCTCGCGAAACGCCAGATAGATCCGGCATTCGTTGTTCGGATACGGGGAACCGTCCGGGCGCTGATAATGAATCAGATCGTGCATGTTGCGGCCGAGGAACTTGTCCGGCGAATCGTAGCCGAGCAACCGCGCAGAGGCCGCGTTGGCGAAAATGCAATTGCCCTCGCAATCCACCCCGTAGATGCCTTCGCCCGTCGAATCCAGCAATGTCGTAATCCGTTCATCCCTTTCGCGTAACGCCGATTCGGCTGCTTTGCGTTCGGTGATGTCCCGCGCAATCGCCGATGCCCCGACGATACTTCCGGCCGGATCCCGGATCGGCGAAATCGTCAGCGAGACATTGCGTCGTGTGCCGCTTTTATCGACCCGAACCGTTTCCAAGTGTTTCACCGATTGGCCACGCCGCAGCCGATCCATGATGTCGGACAGCTCGTCTAAGCGGTCGTCGGGCACGACCTGCGCGATTGGCTGGCCGATCATTTCCTCAGCCGCGTAGCCGTAGAGCGTTTCGGCCCCGTGGTTCCAATTGGTCACGATGCCATCCAGCGTCTTGCCCACCACTGCATCCTCCGTTGATTCCACAATGGCTGACAACCGGTTGCGCTCCTTGGTCTCAGCCCGGAGTCTCCTGCGTTCCTGCCGCAGATCTTCGGCAATGCTGGCCAGAGCCCGGGACTTTCGTGCACTCGCTTTGGCCTTCACCTTCAACTCCGCCGCGGTCTCCTCAGCTGCCTCCGCCCGCTGTCTCTGATCCTGTGTCAGTTGCAGGACTCGGTGGCAGAGCAGAGCGGTGATCCAGATAGCGAACAATGCCAGCCCCCGGTTGGCCAGCACTTGCAAGATTTCGCCGCCGGGCGGCGAGAGGGCCAGTCCCGCCAGCGTCAGCAACGAGCAACCGCCCGCCGCGATCACGACGCCGCGCGGATTGCCCCTTGAGTACGCCAGCCAGACGACCACGACGTAGAGGACGGCGGCCGCCACCCCCAGCTCAATGAACGCGTCGATGGCAAAAATGACCGCCGCCACGGCAGCCGGCAGCAACCAGTCGCTAACACATCGTTTCCAATTCATCCGGCGTCCCTTTCACGGTGTCAGGTTGCCAACTGCCCGGTCCGAACGCGGGGGTTCACTGTTGGCTGAGATTCGCGACAGTTCCTCTTCTTGACTGCGGCATACGTCAACGCACCGATCCGATTTCACGGCAAAACAAATCGGTGAGAAAACCTCGTGCGACAGAGCCGCTCAAAAACGTGAGGAGGTTTCAAAACCCGATTCGGCTGTGCCGGCGTCTGGCCAACGGAGAGGACCTGTCCGGCAATCACAGGGTCGTCGGCTTCGCTCTTGACTCTGGCTCCCGAAGGAAATGCCGGTTCTGAAACTTCCTCCCGATACGACAGGCACCCATCCACTCAAGGAGGCAAACGATTCGGCTTGCAGCAGCGGCTCGCAGATGCCTTTGCTATCCATGACTAACTCTCCGGTAAGTGAGTGATTCTAACGAAGCCTGAACAATTGGCCCATCAAATATGACGCCTCCGAAATTAAGGGAATCCCTTAGGCAAAAGGCTGCGGCGGGCCATCCCGTGGGTGATCAATGGAGATCCTTTGATTGCGGTGAAGTGTCTGCCATCGCCGATTGGAGGGCGGCGACCAGGGATTTGCCTTGATACGGTTTTCGGACAAAGAATCGGGCGCCTGCGTCCAAGGCCCGCTGCTGATCCACAATACTGGCCGACAGCATCACAATAGGAATATCCTTGGTGGTTTCGCATAAGCGCAGTTCATCGAGAGTGTCAAGTCCATTCATCTTTGGCATTCGCACATCAAGGAGAATGGCATCTGGCTGTTCCCGGACAGCCATCTCAAGTCCTCTGCGACCGTCGTGTGCTTGAATGACATCGTAACCCGAGGCCTGCAGCCTCAGAATGGTGCCGCGAACAATATCATGATCATCATCCACTAATAAGATTTGATGTTTCATCTTTTCCCCCGATGTGATTGTTGCCTTGGACAAATGTCTTTCCCGGCCTGACTCCGACAGCCACGTTTTTTTCGAGACAATGCTCACGATGATTGCCGAACGCCGAGCTGAAAAAGAAGAACTCGGATCCAAAAGGGATTCTCAAAAACCAACTGACAGAAAGTCTCAATACTCCAAACTGCTTACCCGTCGGTCCTCAGGGAGGATGTCAACGGATTCCTTCACCTTGTCTGTAATCTCTGCCTGAAACCGCTGGAGGAACTGCTGTTTGGTCCGTGAGAGGTGCCACGTTCCCAGCGGGCACCAATCAACTTCCGGAAGCGGACCGAAGGGACGATTTCTGTTCGTCTCCTCAAGAGATTGTCTCGCCCGCTCCAGAAACGGGACCAGTTCGGATTGATCGATTGGTAAGATGAGCAGCCATTGGTCCGTCGCGAGGCGAAACAAAAGGTCGTTCCGTCTAAGCAAAAACGAAACCATCGAATCAACATCATCCACATCTTGGGGGTCCGATGGCTGAGAGACTTTGAGAGAAATGAGGCTCACGACCGAGCTGCCGTTACGCAAATGTTCGATGCGCTCGAGGTAGCGATGCACGACAGTGGTTGGATCAGCTGGCAAAAGCGAGAATGAAAACGTACTGCCGCGGCCCGGCTTGCTCTCAATCGACATGTCGCCCAGGTTCAAGTCGACGAGCTCTTTGGCAATATTTAATCCCAGACCAAATCCTTTTGTGCTGGTCCGGCAGTCAGTTTTCAGTTGTTTGAATCGGTCGAAGATGGCTGTGAGATTGACAGGGTCAATGCCCGGCCCGTTATCTGTGACTCCGATAATGACGCTTCCGTCTTTCGGATCCCGTTGTGCTCTTAGTCGCACAATGCCTGGATCACGACAGAATTTGATCGCGTTGACGGTCAAATTGATGATGACTCTCCCCACTTTCTCAGCGTCACAGTAAACTTCGGGCAGATCCTCTCCGCATTCGACGTGCAGAGCGGCTCCTCGAACACTCGCCTTACGTTGGAGCGCCGGGAGTACGTGCTGAATCATTTCATTGACGCTGTGGTTCTTGCGAGTCGCTCCCAGCAGGTCTGACTCCAGTTTGCTGACGTCGAGCATGTCGTCGACCATCGTGTTCAAGTCGTCTGCTCGATCTCCAATCACGTCAAGAAAGCGGCCCTGTTCGTCCGTGATCGGTCCGACCAGCCCTTCTTGCAACAATGACGCGTACTCCTTGATCACGGTGAGCGGCGTTCTGAATTCGTGAGAGACGTTGTCGACGAATTCGTGTGCGGTTTTGTACAGCTTTTTCAAACGACGGTTCTTCTTTTCCAACAATTGCTTCGTACTCGCGACTTGCTGGACAAGCTGTTGGCGTTGGATTGCGTATCGAATCGCCCGTGAAAGAGATTCAGTGCTCATGTCGGATTTGATTTGATAATCCTGCACTCCATGATCCAGTGAACGCAGGGCGACCTCTTCGTCGGTGTTCCCTGTCAGGACAACGATCGGGATGTTTTCATCTTCTTGACGAATTGCCGCCAGGCCAGTCAAGCCGGCGCTGTCAGGCAATTGCAAGTCAAACAGCAGCACATCGGGCTGTTCGCTGTTCAGGATGCGGATGGCATCGTCCAGTCGAGGTGCGTGTGACACTTCAAAATGTGCTCGTGTCGCTCTCGACAGCGCAATAGAAGTGAGTTCTTGATCGTCAAGATTGTCCTCAACATGGAGGACTCGAATCGTCTGCCCACACATTGACGCGCCGCCTCTCTGTTCTTCTTAATTTATGATCAGGTCAGCGAATGATGCTTTCGACATCGCCGAGACCTCTGTCATGAGTATCCCCCCAGAACGACAAGTCTGCCCAAATTACTAGCGACGAATGGGGATTCCCTTAGGCGATGTGGTTGGATGAACAGGAGGATTCATTCAACAACGTTTTCTCAAGCCTGGATCTCCCGACTACAACATATTGGAGAATGTTTCGTCGATTTGGAGAATGTTTCGTCGAAAAGGTGACGCACTCCAAACAATCCCGTGATACGGTTTGCAGCACCCGGACAAAGTTGCTTTGAGGGAATAATCATGACTCGAATCAGTGATGCAAGCGAAATACGACTTCAGGCAAAGGAGGATTTCTCTCGCCCGATGATCTTGTGCGCTGACGACGACTCAGACATTACTCGTTGGATCGAAGTGATCATGTCACGTTACGATGTTGACGTCGTCGCCGAGAGCTGTGGCCAGCTTGCGATCTGGGATGCATACGGGAGGTCCCCCGACATCATCATTACCGATCTACGGATGTCCTTCGGGAGCGGCCAAGATGTGTTGAGAGACCTGAAGAGCAACTCTCGCACGGCGTCCATCCCTGTGATCGTGCTCACTGGGATGCGAGGTGCTCAATTGGCCACACAAATGAAGAAACTCGGAGCTGCAAGCTTCCTCAAGAAGCCGATTGACAAGGAGGCACTTTTGTCAGAGATCGAACGTTTCGTGACGTTGTGTGAGAAAGAATAGTCCAGGACACATCGCGAACGCATTCCCAGAACATTCTGCTCAAGGACAACGAGAGGGACCAAAGAGGTGACCATCTCTGAATCCCTGTTGAGTCGTACCACGAATCATACCATGGCGACATGAGATGAGTGTTGGTCGTCGAAGCGTAATCATCCAAGCATGGAACCATCTCGAGGAAGAGGCAATGAGCGGAGAACTTGTACTAATCGCTGATGATGACGCTGATCTTGTCGAGATGTTATCCCGCCGGTGTCGCAGCCTCGGCCTGGGAGTGGTCACCGCCAGGGACTCGATGACCGCAATGAAGAAGATCGAACAACTACGACCTCAGTTGGCCATCTTGGATGTCAACATGCCAGCGGGCAACGGATTGAGCGTCCTGGAGATGATGGCTAATCACGAACAGCTGGCCTCGATCCCAGTGATTATCCTGACTGGTCAATCAGACGAAGACACCATGAGGCGATGCTTTAACTTTTGTGCGTATTTTATCCCCAAGTGTGCCGATGTGTGGCCACGGATCAAACCATTGCTTCACGAGATACTAGAAGAGCACAGGCCGATGACCGCGATGCCATCACATTGACCCTGTATTTAATTCACTTGAGTCTCCATGAATAAGGAATTCGCTTACCATGATAAATCAGTCAGTACTTATTGTTGAAGACGACCGAGCGTACGCAACCGTGCTGGCAACTCGCTGTCAGCTAATGGGTTTAGACGTTCGTATCGCCAAAAATGCGACTCGAGCTGTCACGATGCTCGGAGAGCAGCAACCTGACTTACTCTTATTGGATGCAGGAATTCCGCTTAAGACAGGCGCGGAAGTCGGTGGTCACGGTTTGGAGATCTGCTCGCGGTTGGATGAGATAGTTCCTGAGCGCATGCCAGTGATCATGTTGACTGGTCGAAAAGATTCAGAGATGATCACTTGTGCCAAGTCTGCAGGGGCAGTTTACGTTCAAAAGTCTCCTGAAGCATGGAACTCACTCCGTCCTGAGATCGAGAAGGCACTCGGCAGAAATCATTCATCACATTCTGAAGAGCCTTCGCCCAGTGATACCGTCTGCGCAAAGACAACCAATCAGCCGGATGTACAACAAGAGGCTCCGTCGTCCACCCCCAAAATCCTCTGTGTGGACGATGATCCAGACATCAATCTCGCAGTCGGAATGCGATTGCGACAATTAGGAGCACAGCCAATTCGAGCATTCGACAGCAGCGAGGCTCTGAAGATCGCGCTGAGTGAGAGCCTGGACTTAGTTCTCACCGACTTGAACATGCCTCGAGGGGCAGGAAATTATTTGATCGGGAGACTTCGGTCAAATCCAGTCACGCAATCGATACCTATCGTCGTCTTGACGGCCCAGAGAAACATGGGGGTTGCTAGAGATCTCGAACGAATTGGGGCAAACGCCGTCCTGTTCAAACCCCTGGACATGACATCGCTTCTCGGTGCCTTGCGCCGTTTCGTCGACTTGCCCCGCTACAGCGACTGAGTGTCGGCTGGTCATTGCCGACAAATTGTAAATCTCACCTCGAGATCAACCGATATTTCAAACTGTCCAAAATCTCTTACGACGGAGTGTGGAACGGAGAAGTCTTCGAGACGCTACTGGAAGCCAACGCGGCCATGAAGTCGATTGTCCGCACGGACAGCGGCGAGGACTGGGAGCAGTACGTCACCCGACTGGTGGCTGAGGATGGCGTCGAGATCCCCTCGAAGGGCGAACTCATCCGCTAGGACAAAGATCGGAACAAACGAGGAAAGAAGAAGTCTCGAACGACGAGTGGGAATCGCCGAGTGATCCGGACGTCCGCATCCATCTGGCGTCCAAGGCAGAGCATGTCGTCGACTCGAATTCCGAAGCGATGTGTACCACGCTACCGAGGCGGACACAGCGACTCTCGTGCCTGGTTTGCGGAACGCTCAATCGCACCTCGACGAGTCAACCGATCGGCGTTGAGAGCCTCGAACCCTTGCTGTACGACAGGAAGGTTGTCCAGTGGGTGTGAATGGCGGTGAATCCATTTGTGGGTGTTGGCAGACGGGGGATCACCCTGTCACGGTCGGTTTTTCACGCCGTGGCGAGTTTTTACTGAGCCCAAAACATCTCCGGGTTAAGGTGTTGGAACGCGATCTTGTGATAGTCATCGGTTTCGTAGAGGCAACCGACGTCGCCGTTGGGGAGGCGAGCGAGACAACTGTAGGCGAAATCTCCGGGAACGATGACTTTGACCGGCTCCCATGACTGCCCCTCGTCGCGGCTGACCATGAGGGTGCCGTTGGATCGGGAATCCTGAGTGCGAGGTAGTGTGTGCAGCAGCACGCTCCCCGTCTCGTCGTCGGGCCACGAGTAGCGGAGGATGCTCGACATGCACGCCGGCGTCAGAAGATCTTTCGCCATGCGAAGTTTCGACCAAGTCTCCCCTCCATCGCTGCTGAACGAGACGAGTCGTCCGTTAATTTCAGGAAAGACGCGTGAGGTCATCAGCAGCCCGCCGTCGGGCAGTTCGGCGAGCTGAGCTTCGTTTCCGGACGCCTGCGGACCGTCGTCTTCAATGGTCTTTGTGAGTCCCCATGTCTCTCCGCCGTCATCGCTGAAGCAGACGCTGTTGTCAGTCGCACGTTTGTTGTCTCCGATGTGATAGACCTCATAGTTCGGAAGCAGAATGCGACCTCGGTGTTCGCCTCGGGTCAACTGCAATCCGACACCCGGACTCCCGATTGAGATGGCCTCTTGACGTCGCATGGCGCGGGTGACGTCACGGGGCGCGGACCACGTTTGACCTTCGTCGTCCGAATGCATGAGCAGGATGCGGACGTTTTTGGGGCCGCTGTAGCCGGGCTCTGCGATGACCGTGTGTGCAGTCTTGCGGGCATGGACTCCTTGGGGGAAATGTGTATACCGCAGCAGGATTCGACCCGAGACGAGGACAACCGCGCAAGGGTCGTTGAGAGAGTCGCCAGCTTCTTCGGCAATGATCTGTATCGGTGCCCAGGTTTGACCTCCATCAAAGCTGCGTCTCAAGACGATGTCGTTCTCCGCATGGTCGTGCAGGCCGTCGCGGCGTTCACAGAATGCGAGCAGCATGCCGGATTTCGAGACCACCAGTGCCGGAATGCGATAGCCAAATTGGCTCTGCGGTTCTTCGCTGAGTTCAAAGACGGTCGTCGCCCCGGGAAGGCTGTCATCGGCAACAGCGAGCCGACACAACGGCACCGACAATCCAGTCGCAGCCAGGAAAGCTGTGAGCGGGAGGATCCATCGTCGAAAAGGGCGAGTCCACATATACGACCCCTTGGTCAATCGTTCATGCGAGATAGCGAGCGAGACAATCAATACTTGAGTCAGATCGATGATACTGACCAACCTGAAAAATCAACATCGTGCGGAATGACAGAATGTATGCTCTTCCACGTTGTCGATGATCAGACATGTCGGTGAAGTGGATCGCTCATGTCACTTGTGCTGCCTGCGCTTCCCAGTTGGGGAGTCGTTCGGCGTAGTCGTGTGCTTGTGCGACGAAGTCGATACCGCCCTGCTCTTTCCAGGCTTCCAACAACTGGCGAAAGACGGGTCCCGGTCCGCCATCGCCAATCGTCTGGCCTTCGAACGTCGTCGCATGGACGAGGGCGTATGTCGTCGCCGTGCAGAACATCTCGTCGGCACACAGTCCCTCGTAGCGGCCGAGGTTCGTCTCTCGAACTGGGATGCCCAGGTTGCGAGCCAGTTCGATCGTCGTCGCGCGGCTGACGCCCTGCAGGATGTTGCGCGGCTCCGGGGTCAGCAGTTCTCCGTTCTTCACCAGAAAAAGATTCCAACCGGGCCCCTCCGCGATGAATCCGTCGGGATCGAGGAGCACGGGCCAGCGACCCGCGCCCATGCGGGCGGCCTGCAGACTGGCCATCTGGTAATGCAGCCGGCTGCGATTCTTGGCTTTCGGATCAATCAGATGGGCCGGCACTGCCTGCTGAGCCGGAATCACAATATGGACGCCGGAGGTGTAGTTCGCCGCGAATCCCCCCATGTGCGTGATGAGTGGCCAGCAGTTGATCGAGATGGTTGGCTTTAGACCGTTTGGAAACGCCGTCTGGTACACGCCCAACGGACCTCGCGACACGTCGTGCATGATCTGCCAGTCCATGTCATCCGGCTCGGTCGACAGATTACGTTCGAGCGTCTCCATGGTGATCCGCTCCATCTCGTCTAACGTCAGCCCGCAGTCGATCTCCATCAGCCGCAAGGAATCGAAGAGCCGATCGAGATGTTCCCTCAGTTTGAACGGACGCCGGTTGTAGGTTCGAGTCATCTCAAAGGCCATGTCGCCAAACATCAAAGCCGAATCAAAGATCGACACGCGAGCCTCGGCTTCGGGGACGAATTGGCCGTTGAAGTACACAGTCCGCTGCGACATGTGCGAGTCCTGTCAGGTGTGAGAGGGGAGTCTGCGAGGATGCTGACGAGCCGATGATAGCCGGAGACGCCGTGACGCGTTATCCAACAGTCGTTCGATTGCGACGAATGGGACTCAGGCTGAACAGGCTGCCGGCGTCTGACCAACGGGAAGGCCCGGACCGGCGATTGCAGGGCCATCCGCTTCGCTCCTGACCCTGCCACCCTCAATATAGCGGTTTGAAACCCGCTCTAGAGCAGTTCCAAAGTTGTTCTTCAGGTGTCATGCAGGAGGGCCTTTCCGTGGGCAATGGCCATTCCTCGAACAAGCTCCTGCACAGAAACCATGAAAATGGTCTAGGGACCGACTTGCTCGATGCGGATGGCGTCGGCGATGACGTACTGGTCCGCTGCGTTCGTCAGCTGGACCGCGAGTGTGTTTCCTGAGATGACAAAGGTGCCGAGGTCTTCCCAGTCGGCACCGAAGCTGGTGAAGTCGTTCGGAGCCAGTTCCTGATTGACGTCAAGCGTGATGAGCGGGGTGACACCGTCGAAGATCGTGAAGGGGGCATCGCTTGCCCGGTTGGGGTGTGAGGTCCAGGTCGCCGAGACGCGGTAGGCACCGGGGGTGAGATTGTCGAACGTCCACGTGGCGATGCGGCTGCCGTCGCCTTTGGGGGTATTGAGTTGGTCGTTGTTGTAGCCGAACGAAACCGGTGGTGAGGTCCAGCCGGTGGTTGTGCTGAAGCTGGGGTCGCCGTCGTCGATGATTGTGCTGGGATTTTCCAACGTGGGGAGCACATGGATGGCGTCGGCGATGACGTACTGGTTGGCGTCATCGGTCAGTTCGATCACCAGTTCGGTGCCTGTGATGGTCACCACGGCGAGGCGTTCCCAGTTGCTGCCCCGGTCGCTGAAATCGTTGGGGGCCAGTTCTTGGTTGATCAGCCGCGTGGTCAGGAGTGGAGCCCCGTTACCGCCGGGGGCTCCCGGAGGTGCGCCGGTGCCGTCGAAGATGCTGAACGGAGCGTTGGTCGCCCGGTTGGCGTGTGCGAACCACGTGGCGGAGACGAGGTAGTTGCCGGGGGTCAGGCCGGTGAACGTCCAGGTGGCCTTGTCGCTGCCGTCCCCTTTGACCGAGTTGCGGAGGTCGCTTTCGCGGCCGTTGCCCACCGGCGTGAGGTTCCAGGCGCCAAACGTGGCGAAGCCTGCGTCGCCGTCGTCCACGATGAACGGCACAATCGGAGCCGGGTCGGTCGTCAGCTCGATGCGGACCGCGTCCGCGATCACGAACCCGCTGGCGAGGTTGCTCAGTTCGACGACCAGCGTGCCGCTGGTGATCTCCACAACCGTGAGGTTCTCCCAGTCGGAGCCGTCATCGGTGAAGTCATCGGGAGCCAGCTTCTGGTTGACGAACACGGAATCAAGAGCCGTGCCCCCCACGCCGTCACGAATGATGTAGGGCGCATCGAGAGCCCGATTGGAGAACGGTAGCCAGGTGGTCGAGACACGGTAGTTGCCGGGCACCAGCCCAGTAAATTCCCAGCGAGCAATCTGGTCCCCCGCCCCCGCAGAACGATGGTCCAAATCGCCATCCCGAGCCCCCGGATTATCGACCATCTTCCACGTCCCAACCGTCGAGAACTTCGCATCGCCGTCGTCGACAATCTGCACATACGGCACCCCGGTCAGGCTCAGAATATACACCGCCCCGCGATTCGCGAAGTTGTCCGTACCGCCGTCATCATCTTCAAATGCACCGACAGCCAACTCAACGATACCGTCACCGTCCAGGTCGCCCAAGTTTGCCAGTGAAGTTCCGAAAGCGTCAAAGTCATCCAGCGTGGCAGTGAAATTGCCTTGTGTGTCGCTGATCTTCTGATGCGATTTCACCGTACCGTCTGAGTTCATGAATAGTACGTATACCGCGCCGTGATTTGTGCCGCCGTCGTCGTCTTCGTAGGCACCGACAGCCAGATCGGCGATGCCATCCCCATCCAGGTCACCCAGGTTCGTCACCGAATTGCCAAGGCGATCGTCCTCATCCAACAGAGCGGTGAAACTTCCCTCGGTGTCGCTGATCTTCTGGTGCGACTTCACTGTTCCGTCCGCATTCAGAAACAGCACGTACACCGCTCCGCGATCACTGTTACCACCCCCGTCATCATCTGTCATCGCCCCTACGGCCAGATCAGTGATACCATCCCCGTCCAAGTCACCCAGGCCAGCCACCGACCAGCCGAAGATGTCAAAGTCATCCAGCGTCCCCGTAAATCCACCCTGCGTGTCGTTGATCTTCTGATGCGATTTAACTGTTCCATCCGCGTTCAGGAACAGCACGTACACTGCCCCGCGCGCGATGCCGCCGTCACTGTCCCCTCTGGCTCCGATCACCAGATCAACGATCCCGTCACCATCCAGGTCACCCAAACTGGTCGCCGATTGGCCAAATCGGTCTCCATCATCCAGCAGTGCGGCAAACCCACCCTGTGTGTCGCTGATCTTCTGATACGATTTGACCGTGCCATCCGCGTTGAGGAACAACACATACGCTGCGCCGCGATTCGAGCCACCGTCATCGTCCCCTCTGGCCCCGACAACCAAATCTGTGATGCCGTCCTTGTCCAAGTCTCCCAAATTGGCCACCGACCAGCCGAAGAGGTCATCATCCTCCAACGTGGCAGTGAAGTTGCCTGCCGTGTCGCTGATCTTCTGGTGCGACTTGACTGTCCCATCCGCGTTGAGGAACAGCACGTACACCGCACCACGGTTATCGCCACCATCGCCATCCCCATCGGCACCGACGGCCACGTCGCTGACCCCATCCCCGTCCAGGTCACCGATGCTGGCCACTGACCAGCCGAAGGTGTCTGCGTCATCCAATATGCCCGTGAAGTTGCCAGCCGTGTCGCTGATCTTGCGAGTGCTGGAGACCACGCCCGGCGGCGTGACCTGCTCCAAACTCAGGATGTACACCGCCCCTTGATCGCCGCCGCCGTCATCGTCCCCTAATGCCCCGACGGCGATATCGGTCAGGCCGTCGCCGTCCAGATCCCCCAGGTTCGTCAGCGACATGCCGAAGAAGTCACCGTTGCTCAGGAATGCGGTGAAGTTGCCGGCTGTGTCGCTGATCTTCTGGTGCGATTTGACGGTACCGTCTGCGTTGAGGAAGAGGACATACACAGCCCCGCGATCAAACCCGCCGCCGTCATCGTCATACATCGCCCCGACGGCCAGATCGGTCACGTAGTCACCGTCGAGATCCCCCAGATGCGTCAGCGACCAGCCGAAGCGATCAATATCGTCCAAGCTCGCGGTGAAGTTGCCGGCCGTGTCGCTGATCGTCTGATGGGATTTGACAGTGCCGTCTGTATTGAGGAAGAGGACATGCACGGCCCCGCGATCTGTCCCGCCGTCATCGTCCAGGTGCGCCCCGACGGCCAGATCGGTCACGCCGTCGCCGTCCAGGTCCCCCAGGATCGTCAGCGAACTACCAAAAAGATCACCGTCGTCCAGGATTGCGGTGAAGTTGCCGGCCGTGTCGCTGATCTTCTGATGCGATTTGACAGTGCCGTCTGTATTGAGGAAGAGGACATATACGGCTCCGCGATCCCCTCCGCCGTCATCGTCCCGGTACGCGCCGACGGCGATATCGGACAGGCCGTCGCCGTCCAGATCCCCCAGGTTCGTCAGCGACATGCCGAAGTAGTCATCGCTGCTCAGGGTCGCAGTGAAGTTTCCGGCCGTGTCGCTGATCTTCTGATGCGATTTGACGGTACCGTCTGCATTGAGGAAGAGGACATAAACCGCCCCGCGATCGGCACCGCCATCATTGTCCCGGTGCGCCCCGACGGCGAGGTCCGTTACGCCATCGCCGTCCAGGTCCCCGACGTTCGTCAGAGACCTGCCGAACTGGTCAATGTTGCTCAGGTTCGCGGTAAAGTTGCCTTCCGTGTCGCTGATCTTTTGATGGGATTTGACGGTGCCGTCTGCGTTGAGGAACAGGACATACACGGCTCCGCGTAATATCCCGCCGTCGATGTCGTCGTTATACGCTCCGACGGCCATGTCGACGATGCCGTCTCCGTCGAGATCTCCGAGGACCGTCGCCGACGACCCGAAGCGATCACCGACATCCAACCCGGCGGTGAAATTGCCCGCCGTGTCGCTGATTTTGCGCGAGGCGGTGACCACACCTGGCGGCGTGACCTGCTCCAGACTCAGGATGTACACCGCTCCGCGATTCGTGCCGCCGTCGTCATCGCGTGGTGTACCGACGGCAAGTTCGGTGAGGCCGTCGCCATCGAGATCACCCAGATTCGTTAACGAGCGGCCAAAGCGGTCGTTGTCATCCAAAGTGGCTGGGAAGTTCCCCTCGGTATCGCTGATCTTCTGGCTCGACTGGACCGTCCCGTCGGCATTCAGAAACAGGATATAGACGGCACCGTGTCTGTCGCCTCCATCATCATCCAGATACGCTCCCACAGCCAAATCAACGATTCCGTCACCATTCAGATCTCCCATGTTTGAAAGTGAAGATCCGAAAAAGCCTTCGTCTCTCAGTAAGTTTGGCAGGTTGCCGACGGTCTGACTGATCTTTTGATGCGATTTGACGGTGCCGTCATTATTGAGAAAGAGCAGGTACACGGCCCCCTGCTCGCCATCTCCGCCACCGTCGTCATCACCAGACGCCCCGACGGCCAAGTCATTCGTCCCGTCACCATCCAGATCTCCGAGGTTGGTCAATGAGGTCCCGAAGAGATCGGTGTTTTCCAGGGTGGCCGTGAAATTCCCTGCGAGATCGCTGATCTTCTGGTGTGATTTCACTGTGCCATCTGTCTTCATGAACAGCACATAGACAGCCCCGCGTCCGTATCCTCCGTCGCGATCACGGGCGCCGACACCCAAGTCAGTGACCCCGTCGCCGTCGATGTCTCCGAGGTTTTCCAGAGCGATACCAAAGCGGTCAGAGTCATCCAGGACACCTGTGAAATTGCCCGCTGTGTCGCTGATCTTCTGATGTGACTTAGCTGTCCCGTCACTCTTGAGAAAGACAATATAGACAGCACCGTGCAACGTCCCTCCGTCATCATCCCCAATTGCACTCACAGCCAGATCAACGACTCCATCCCCGTCCAGATCGCCCAGGTTCGTCAATGAGGTGCCGAACACGTCAGCATTCTCCAAGCTCGCCGTGAACCCACCCGCCGTGTCGCTCACCTTCTGATGGGATTTGACGGTCCCGTCTGCGTTCATGAACAGCACATAGAATGCCCCACGGTTGGGGCCACCATCCCCATCGTCTTCCGACCCCACAGCCAGATCATTGATCCCGTCGCCGTCCAGGTCACCCAGTTCTGCGATCCCACTGCCAAAGGAACTGTTGAAATTCAGAAAAGCAGTGAAACCGCCTTCCGTGTCGCTGATCTTGGAGAACGACGTCACTTCCCCAAGCGCCCCTGCGAGCATGACGCGTGATTCGAGGGCTTCGACCGCTTGAAAGCCTGAGCGTTTCGCCCCGTGTCGCACACGCCGCATCCGGCCGCGTGTCAAAGGAGAATTCGCTGCCAAATCCGCGCGCAGTTCACGCAACCAGTCAATGATCATGAGGGAGCCCGATGTTTCAGGAAGCAATTCACGTCGAAGACTCGGTCTGCATGTCCCAAACCAACTCACCAGCCTAATCGGACGCATGACCCGTCTCAAGCGTCATGTCGGACTGTCAGGAGCAAGATGTCATGTGAGAGCAATCGGTGGGCAAGGCGTGTGCCCCAACCGCGGCTGCATCGACTGGACATGCAATCCCGATTCGTTTGCGTCAATCGTCAACTTGGGCATCAACCACCAAGCGAATCCCGAAGTGCTCTGCCCCGCTGCGCAGCTCGGGGACCGTGGGTGATCGGTCGGTTGCCCGGAGTGCGAAGGCTTGGAAGTTCCAACAGCCGCCCCGCATGACCCGCTTGCTTCCTGTTGCCGGCCCGGTCGGATCAATCAACGGCTCCCCGGTGTCGGCCGGATAGGGTGCGTACCAATCCTGGCACCATTCCATGGCGTTGCCTGCCATGTCGAGAATGCCAAACGGGCTCACGTCGCCCGGCGTCGTTCCGACTAACTCCGGCTTGCCACCCTTGCCGAAGATGCGTCCGTAGACCGCGCGGCTCTTGTCCGGCTCAGCGTTGCCCCAGGGGTATCGTCTGCCGTCGCTGCCACGTGCTGCGAATTCCCACTCGGCTTCCCGTGGCAGTCGTCCTCCGGCCCAACGACAATAGGCCTCCGCCTCCTCCCAAGTAACTCCCACGACCGGTTGATCGGGGTGACTGTAAAGGGTCTGGCCATCGTATGCGGTCGGCGTCGAATTGGTGTCTTCCAGAAACCGTCGATACTGGGCGTTGCTGACTTCGGTGCGGCCCATCCAAAACGGAGAAACCCGCACACGATGCGGTGGTCGTTCGAAGGAGAACTCATCGCTTCCCATCACGAATTCGCCACCGGGAACGTAGATCAGAGTCGTGCCATCCTGGCTGTTCAAGCGGGTGGGTTGGGAAGCCATTTCAACTCAGTGAATTCTGCAAGACGTTTTCGATGACCGAGCCTTCACAAAGACGATGCGGGCGGCCCTGGTTGTCGTGAATCGTGGTCTCCGGGTCGATGCCACAGCAATGCATGATGGTAGCGTACAAATCCCAAGGGCCGATCGGGTCGGTCGCTGGATACGCTCCATTCTTGTCCGAGGATCCGTGCACGTAACCCCGCTTAATCCCACCACCGGCCAGGAGCAGCGAACAACAGCCGCCCCAATGGTCGCGGCCTGCATTGAGGTTGATCTTCGGTGTGCGACCGAACTCCCCCGAAGCCACAACCAGCGTGTCGTCCAACAGTCCTCGCTCTTCCAGGTCAATCAACAGCGAGGAAATGCAGCCGTCGAGTTTCGGCAACACATGGCCTTTGCAGATGTTGAAGTTATCGTGGTGGGTATCCACACCACCATCACCCCGGTTGCGGTAATTGACTTGCACGACGGGGACACCCGCCTCGACCAGCCGGCGAGAGAGCAACAGGTTCTGACCAAACGGATGATCCCCATAAGCGGCTCGTGTGACGGGGGACTCTGACTCGATGTCGAATGCGGCTTGTGTGCGCGGGCTCGTCAACATGTCGAAGGCCCGCTCCTGATAGGTCGAAAAGTTGTTCGCGTCGGTTTGAGGTTGCGAGCCTTTCTCGCCGGTATTCAACCTGCCCAGCAGTCCCTGCCGGCTGTCCAGCCGCGTCTGGCTCACATCGTCCGACAGCGAGAATTCCGGAACGTTGAAACCTGGTGTGTTGGCATCCTGTTTGATTACATACGGAGACCAGCTCGGTCCCAGAAAGCCTCCGGTTTGCCCGATGTGCGTGGAGATGAGCCCGCCCGTGAGCACAAAACTGGGTACGGACTCTTGCGGCGGCCTCAGATAGCTCATCACCGAACCGTAGCTCGGGTAGTCGGTCGGAGTCGGACCGGCGTTCGCCGTGTTGGGCAGCGGATGCGGTCGTCCGGTCATCAACGCATAGTAGGCCGATTCGTGGCCGTTGTCCTTGTGCGTCATCGAACGGATGACGGTGTACATATGCGCCAATTGTGCCAGCTTGGGCATGTATTCACAAATGCGAAAGCCCGGCAGCGACGTGGGGACGGATTGAAACTCGCCTCGGAGTTCGGACGGAGCCTCATGCTGGATGTCGTAGGTTTCCTGATGCGGCGGACCGCCGAACAGCGACAGGAAAATCAGGTGCTTCGCGGTGCCTCGCGACTTGGACTCCGCTTCAGTTGCTTTGACAGACGCACCGCCCATCGCAAGTGCGCCAATTCCCCCCAAAGCGAGCGCCTCACGACGAGTCACCCTGTCGCGAAATCCGGCCCAACGGTCAACAAACTCAAACATCCAGACACCTCAAAGCCCACGCGTGTCTCAGAACAATCGCTGGACCGTCAAAAAAGCACGCTCTGGTTCAGATCCTTAATAACCGATGAGCCGATCAAGGGCAAGATTTCGTGCTGCGAGCACTTCAGTGTGGCGGCGTTTGATCGCCTTGTCCCGCCGACACAACACAAGAACGCCGCCAGATTTGCTAGACTCATCTGACCGACGTCACAAGATTAAACTCGACATCGCATCGCTGCAGCAAGCAGCTGAATCTGCAGAGGAGCCTGAGCAGATCCCACCATCAGTGACACACTGACAGAGGCCTGCCAGGCCCATCTGCCAATGTGAAAAGGAGACGCCATTCATGAACTCCACTCTTTGTCAGAGACGCGATCGAACGTGGCCATCGAGTGCCGCAGTCATCGTGGTAACGAGCGTTCTCCTCTGTCGAGGCTCGGCGGCGGGACAGCTCGCAACGTCAGTCGAGGCTGCCCACCCCGATGAGGAGCCTCGAACTCGTCGCTCACGACTCCCTGCAATTCAACCAAGAGTGCTGTGGAAATACCGATCGGACGAAGATCGTGATCAGAAGAGTCCGCTCGGCATGGACGGTGTGTGCCATGTAGCCATGTAGGGCCGGCTGTGCCGGCCGGTTGCGGCGATGATTTGTGATTGAGCCCTTCCCCGTCCTCGTGGCCGGCACAGCCGGCCCTACGTCACTTCTCGAATGTTTCCACCTGTTCACGTTCCTCGCGACATTCACGCTGAACATAGGGGGGGAAAGGCCTCCGTTTCCACGAAGGCCGATTCAATTTCTCGCAGCAATGTCGGCTGGTTTTCCCTGACCACAAAGAAGTAATGACCTCCACGATCGCGGATCTTCTCGCACACTTCGTGCTGACAGAACATTGCGTCACCCACAATTACGCGACCTTTGAGGAGCAGCGTATCCATTAATTCCAGAACGCCTTTCGCCTCATTCGTTTGCTCGTCAACGGCTGTTTGACTCAGCACGCACCCAATTTGTGGTCGAGCGCGGCCAACAGATGCACGGCTTTGTGGTGCTCACTGAGCGAACCGCGTAGCGTCTTGCCATCGATGGAGACCGCCTGAAGTTCCTCGTCCAGGGAGATTTCGAGTCCACACTGAACCCAGTCGGACAAAGCATCTTCCAAGGCAGCGGGTGTGAGACGTGACAGCATTTTCTCGAAGCAGGTCGATTGGGGAGGTGTGCGTGTGAAACCCAGCTGATGCCAGGTCGAGACCGGCTGCAGATGCAACCACTGAACAATCGCCGCGTAGCTGCGGTGGCCACAAAGAACAGCACACACGACAGAGGCCAACATGGCCGACAATGGGTGTCGTAGTCCTGACGCCCCCGAGGATCCAGAACTTGTGAGACGAAGCTCAGCAAGCTCCCGGCGGGAGCAGAGATCATCGAGTCAATCCTCCTTGGCACTGGAAAAACGGTCCGTCAAACTTCCCCCATCCGACGCCCAACCCTCAACATCGAAAAGCGGGCGACCCTGTGAGGGAGTTCGGACTCCTTGACAGGATGGATGCCTGAGACGTATCAGCTTCTCATGTCTCAGGTTGTCAACATCGCTGCACGTCTGACTGACTGTGCGAAAGAATCTCCCGATCGCAATGCGGTGATCCAGCCGCGAGGTCGACGAGGCGATGGGGCCTATCGTTACGATGTCTGGACCTTTCGCGAACTGGACGAGGAGAGTGACCGCATCGCTCGCGGACTTGTGAAGATGGGTGTCACACCGGGCAAACGGATGGTGCTGTTTGTGCCATTCAGCCGTGAGTTTCTGTCGCTGACGTTCGCCCTGTTCAAAGCAGGAGCGACAATCGTGTTGATCGACCCTGGCATGGGCCGGTCAAGTATCTTTCACTGTCTGGAGGAGGTGCAGCCGGACGGATTCGTCGCTGTCCCGATTGTGCATGTTGTGCGTCTGGCGAAACGTCGTCTGTTTCCCCAGGCCCGATTGAATGTGACGGTCGGACGGCGCTGGTTCTGGGGGGGGAAGACCTATCGACAGTTGTCCGGAGGTCACGGGGACTTTGAGATCGTCCCGACGCAGGCCACAGATCCGGCAGCTGTCATCTACACCAGTGGCAGCACGGGCACGCCCAAGGGCGTCGTTTACGAGCATGGGATGTTCGATGCTCAGGTCGACATGATCCGCGACTTCTATGGGATCGAACCGGGCGAGATCGATCTGCCAGGGTTCCCGTTGTTCGGCCTGTTCAACGCGGCAATGGGCGTCACAACGGTCATCCCGGATATGAATCCGACGCGACCCGCTGACGTGAAGCCCGAGAACATCATCCAGCACATCCGCGATTGGAACGTCACTCAAGCCTTCGGGTCTCCGGCGTTCTGGAACCGGATTGGACGTCACTGCGACCAGCACAGCGTGACCCTGCCCACCATACGAAGAGGTTTGTCTGCCGGAGGACCCGTGCCCAATCATGTTTTGGAACGGATGAGCCGTGCACTTTGCGCAGAAGGTGCGGAGTTGCACACTCCTTACGGCGCGACCGAATGTCTGCCGGTCGCCTCCCTCAGTTCAGACGAGGTGCTCCAGCAAACTGCAGCGAAGACCCGACAAGGAGCCGGCACATGCGTCGGTCGACCATTTCCCGATGTCGATGTCCGCATCATCGAAATCACAGATGGCCCCGTCGATAACATGACGAATGCCAGACAACTCCCGTCAGGTGAGATCGGCGAGATCGTCGTCCGCAGTCGCTCAGCAACTCGCCAATACGACCGCCAACCAGACGCCACTCAACTCGCGAAGATCACAGATTCGGACGGGGAGGAGCCATCATTCTGGCATCGGATGGGGGACGTCGGCTATCTCGATGAGGCCGGACTGCTGTGGTTCTGTGGTCGCAAGGCACACATTGTCGACACAGAGCATGGACGCATGTTCTCCGTCCGCTGCGAAGCCATCTTGAATGAACACCCACACGTGTATCGCAGTGCATTAGTGGCTCTGGGAGAGCGACCACGGCAGCGACCAGCGATCGTGATCGAGCCGGAGGAGGGGCACTTCCCGACGATCGGTGTCGACGAGCATCGTTTTCGTGAGGAGTTGCTGGCGATCGCACGGGGACACAAGTTGACGACGTCCATCGAAGAGATTCTCTTCCACCGATCTCTGCCCGTGGACACGCGTCACAACGTGAAGATCAACCGTGAACAACTCGCGGTCTGGGCAACTGAGCAACTCCATGAATAGTAGCTGGATTCGCAAGAATTCAGTCAAACAGCAAATACTCACCGCCCCCTCTGAACTCTTGCGAGTTCAGCTACGCCAGTAGGGCGACGACATTTAGCCAACAAGGCCGTCAACCTCACAGGTTGACGGCCTTGTTGTAATGCTTGCACTGGTTCGATCGCGTTCAGGCGGCTTCGTCCTGAATTTCGTCCTCGATCGCTTCCAGATCCTCTTCGTCGTACACGAGGGCGAAGATGTTGTTCACCGCCTCTTCCAGATGGGCCTGAATGTTCTCGCTTTGGACGGTGGCCAGGATTCCTTCCAGAGCCTCGACCACGCGATCGACCTCATCGCTGGAGATTTCCTCGAATTCTTCATCGGCGGCGTCGACGGACAATTCGACTTCTTCGGGGTTAATGCTCAGATCATCGGACATAGCTGCCTCCTTGCAGAAATGGCACAGTGTTCGCCGGGACGGCGAGAGACGGGATTCGGGTCAGTCCCCACGCAGGGGACAGGAATGTCATTTGCGTTTTTTCGACTTCGGCGGAGTCTTGACTTTGGGCTTCTGTGAGGTCGCGGTTTTTTTGGCAGGTTTCTTCTTTGCTCCGCCAAAGACCTTGTCCCAACCTTCAACGAACTTTTCGGATGCCCCTGTGTGGACGGTGTAACCAGTCATGAATGTCTTCCTTTGTCAGATCGTCAACGTCAGCCATCCTCCGTGAGTGAATGCCAGAACGCGAAACGTAGCAATTCATGGAGTCCGAATCCACACCAGTTTCCAGGAGATCAAATCTCAGTGGTCAGGCACCATTTCGTGCAAAGTGAGACCTCAAATATCTTTGGGGCGTGTCCTTCGACGAAATGGTGCCTGCCCCCTTTCCTCCAGCGCCCGGATTCGGCTGGACTGGTCGTGAGGTTTATGACGATGACAGAAGCGGAACCATTTGTCAGGGGGCGATGTTCCGTTCTGCGCGACGCTTTCGCGTGCGGGGGGAAGGAACGCGTAGCCCCAAGGGGGAGGTCGCGTGTCAATGTCCCAGTCAGTGTCTCAAGCGTCTGCAAAGCCGGCGAAGGAATCCTCCACGGGCTCCTTGCGAGCGACGGCGTGGTGGCAATCGCCTCTCCTGTGGGGAGTGACAGTCACCGTCGTGTTCTACATGATGATTCCCTACCTACCGTGGCATCAGGGGACCGTTCAGCGGTATCTCTGCAGCCATGAACTCGAGTACCTGCTGGTGGGTCTGTTCTTCACTGGCATGGCGATCCTCATCACTCGCGGGTTGCGGTTATGGGCCGAGAGACAGGCAGTTCGCCACAATGTGCTGGACCGTCTGTCGTTAACAAGTCAGGAACAGTACGACGTGCAGTTCTGTCTGGAGGCTCTCGACGGCGCTCTGAACGACTTGCCACCAGCCCGTCGGGATTCACTTCTGGGAATCCGTTTCCGTGACGCATGCGACTATGTGAGAACACGACAGTCGGCCCGCGGACTTGAGGAGCATCTGAAGTACCTTTCCGAAGCGGCCGTCGATCGGTTGTACGAATCCTACTCACTCCTGCTGACGATCAACTGGGCCGTCCCCATCATTGGTTTTCTCGGCACCGTCATCGGCATTACGCTGGCGATCGCGAACGTCACGCCGGAGCAACTCGACACATCACTCAACTCGGTCACCGGCGGTCTGTCAGTCGCATTTGATACCACAACGGTCGCCATGTCGTTCTCGCTGGTGCTGGTCTTCACTTACGACTGGATCAAACGGTCTGAGCAACGACTGCTGACTCAAGTCGAGCAGATCAGTCTCACGCAGTTGCTGCCCTTGTTCATCGGTGACGCGGCTGATGCTGACCCGGTGCATGTGGCCCAAACGACCGCTGCCCGGCAGCTTCTGGACCGCACCGAGACGCTGATCGAGGACCAGACCACTCTCTGGCGCGACTCGATGGACGGCCTGCGTGAACGCTGGTCGGATACGCTCGACTCCCAACAGACTGCCCTGTCGAATCAACTCAGCCAAGGTGTCGAACAGACCCTCACCGAACATGCGACCCAACTCAAAGAGGTCCGCGAAGATTTCCTCGGCGCCTTCGAGAATGCGTCGACTCAGTTTCAGGAGGCGCTGGAATTTGATGCGGCTCGCCGCGACTTACAGGACGAGCAATCTCAGACACAGCAGAAGGAGATGTGGACCGGCATTCGTGACGATCTGAAAGCGGTCGTGCAATCTCATGATGCCCGCACGGAAGACCTCCTCGACAACCTGGACGAACGCATGCAGTCATGGCTGACGGCCTTGGCATCGTCCTCGCAGAAGGTCGACTTGCAAATGCAGCAGCTGGCGGACTTTACTGAGAAACTTGTCAGGCTGGCGGATCAAGAGCAACACTTGCTCAAGGTCGAGCAGCAGCTCACGACGAACCTGGAGGCCGTGCGAGCGGCAGAAACATTCGAGTCGACACTGCACAATCTCACTGCGGCGGTCCATCTCCTGACCGCTCGTGCCAAACCCAGAGCGGCGTGAGTGTGGTCCAGTAAAACAGTATTCCGCGTGCCACTGCCGTGTCGGCAGTGCGAAAAGCCGATGGCATCATCGACATCGGCACGGCTGACACAGCCGTGGCACACGCTGGTTTAATAGTTTGCTAAGTCAGGCGAGCATCCATGAGTAGACGCGCACAACGGACGGAAAACACCGTCTCGCTGTTCCCGTTTCTGGCTGTGCTCATCTGCGCGATGGGGGCGTTGATCCTCCTGTTGCTGGTCACGACCCGCCGCATTCGGCATCAGCAGGCGCATTTAGCAGCCACAGCCGTCACCGAACCGGCTGCCGAGGACGAAGCAACGGTCCCTCCGGCGCCGCAACTCTTTGCTCCCGATCCTGACGACCGTCCGCTCGAGCCGCTCTTCGCGGCTGCCCTTCCTGCTCCGCTCATCGACCCCAACGAGGAATGGCGCCAGCGCCTGTCTGCACTGCTGGCATTGAAGACCGAGTTGGCCTCTGGCGTTGAGTCGCAGGCGTCGACCGTCGAGCAACTGCGGACAACCATCGACGCTGATGTTCTGATCGCTCGGGAATTCGAGAATCAGGCGAAGGCCATCGAGTCGCAGAAACAGAACCTGTTAGAAACCTACGAGCGACTCCAGCGACAGGAGAGTGAGTCGGCAGAGCGGGCGGCTCTGCTACGGCGGCAGATTGACGAAACCCGCGAGCAACTCGCAGACGCTGACTCCAAGTTTACCATCATGCCCTACGACGGACGCACAGGCACAACGCGGCGTCCCATCATCCTTGAATGTACTGCGACAGGCATCACATTCGTCTCGGAAGGCATCACACTGCGTCCGTCCGATCTCGATGGCTTCACCCCTCGTTACAACCCACTCTTGTACGCGTCGCGTTCCCTGTCCAAGTATTGGGAGCGAAAAGACAGCCGTTCAGCGATCCGTGAATATCGTGGAGAGCCCTACATCCTGTTGGTTGTCCGACCGCAGGGGACGGTTGCCTACTACGTCGCCAGATCGCTCCTCGGCCCGATGAACGACTCGTTCGGCTACGAACTCGTTCGTGAAGATCAGCAGTTCATGTGGCCGGAGTCTGATCCTGAGGCTGTCAAGCTTTGTCGTCAGATCGTGGACCGCATGCTAGCTGAACGCGATGAACTCATCGACAGCGTGCCAACCGCTTCGAGAGATGAGATCGGCCACTTCAGCAATGGTGGTGGCGAGTTTCGACTGGACGAGGTCGACCGACTCCGCCAACCCCAACGCGAAGTGATGATCAACGGCCAACGCTTCAGCCGTGAACCCACTTCCATGAAGCCACCACGGACGTCTGGCAACTCGGGTCGGATAGAGAGCAACGGTTCGAGCATCGGGCGTGAATCTTCAGGTCGACCAGCCACCGAGTTCGGAAGCTCAGCGAGTGAATCGTTCCCACAGAGTACGCAGAGAGGATCGGAGACGATTCCTCGTCACAGGCAACCGCTCTCACCTGGCAACCTCCAACAGGGGCATGAGCCACGTCAGTTGCCAAATCCGTTCAGTGATGATCCGGAGGTTGGAGAGTTGCCAAAAAGCAATCAATTGCCGGAAAGCCGAGAGGGCCAACTGTCAGAGTTCGTTCACCGGCATGGTGGCCAACCGTCGTCCTCGACACGATCCTCGGAGACTCAGCCCTCCTTCGATCGGTCATTTCGACGATCCGCTCAATCCGGTTCGTCGATCAACAGTGAACAGCCACAGTGGGGACAGCGCACGCCGGGCGGAACCATCGGCTACGAGCGTGATGTGCTCATTCGTGTGACATCGTCGCAAGTCACCATCGCGGACGAGACGTCCTTTCCGATCGCATTGGGGCTCCCCTCAGATGACCTGCGGCAACTCCTCGCCGTGCATTTGGATCATCACGTGCAAAGCTGGGGTGAGCCGCCACGCAGCTTCTACTGGTTGCCATCGGTCAAGTTCATTGTGAGCCCCGGAGGCAACCAGTACTACGAGCGGATGAAGACCGTCATGCAGAATTGGAAGCTGCGGTCAAAGGTGGAATACGTGTTGGAGTGAGTGGTGAGAAGGGGGAATCATGGGCAGGCGACGACAGAGTGACGAGATCGTATTCGGATCGGACTCGTTTCTCGATATCCTGGCAAACATTGTGGGGATTCTGATCATCCTGATCGTGGTGGCGGGACTGCGCGTCAGCAAAACGCCCATGGCGTCATCCAGCACCCCGACGGAGCCCGAACCAGTGAGTGCGGCAACGCTTGTCCCGATGCCGAATTTGCTGCAAGAGGACCTTCCTGCCAGTCCAGCACCGATCGTCATCCCACCGGTTGAGCCGGAGCTTCCGCCTGAGCCTCCTGAATTGTCTAGGGAACTCGTTCAGCAGGTGGGTGAATTAGAAGCCACAATCGAGCAGCTCAAACTGCAACGGCGTCAATTGGTCTCAGCAGAGCAAACATTGGCCGAGCAAGTGCAGCAAATCCGACAGACCCTTTCTGCATCGGAAATGGATCTGGAATCTGAGCGAGACGCGTTGACGCGAGGCTCTCTGGCGGTTGCAGAGTTGGATCAGACTCTGGAAACCAACCAGCGGGAGTTGGCAACGCTGCAAGTCATGCTTGCGGAGACAAAGTCGGCACAACCGGAGGCGACGATCCTCAAGCACACGCTCACACCCGTCGGTCGACAGGTGGACGATAATGAATTGCATTTCCTGCTTACGCGTGGACGTGTCTCATTCGTGCCACTCAACGAGTTAGCGGAAGAGCTCAAGTCACAACTGCAACGCAAGAAGCACAAGCTTCTCAAGACCCAGCGACATGTCGGCACGATTGGTCCGATCGATGGGTTCAAGATGGAATACGTCATTGAACGACAGGCGTCATCACTCATCGACGAGCTGCGGTACGGCGCAACGATCATTCGGATGGGGGTGTCGCAGTGGCGAGTCGTCCCGCAGCCGGATGTCATTGCAGAAGAGGCCACACAGGCGATCCATCCTCACGGTCGATTCCTTGCTGCCCTCAGACGGGCTGACCGGAACGCAACGCTGACATTCTGGGTGCACCCCGACAGCTTCGCTTTGCATCGCGATCTGCAGGAGTTCGCTCACGAGCAAGGCTTCGAAGTGGCCGCTCGGCCCCTCCCGGCTGGCATCTTCATCACCGGCTCTCCACAAGGCTCTCGCTCGGTCGCCCAGTAACAGCCGTCATTCCTGCCGGTGAGTCGAAACAATGAAAGTCGTCATCACGCTCCGTCGTGATGACAATGCTGCTCGAATGCGTCCCTACCGGTCGCATTCTTTCACTTGATCCGCTCATCACGCGGGGGACGTGGGATAAACAACTGTCAGTTTTCAGGGGAGGGCGACCAGTGTTGACTGACCACTCGACGGGATCGGTGCCCGAACGAAGCAGTGGCACATCACACTCAAGATTCAGGAGCACATCGAGACGCGTTGGTATCGATGTCACAGTGCTTGTGGCACTAACAAATCATGCCCTTGCGTGCAGACCGACCATGTCCGATTGGTTCGTCACCGATCCACCGTTCATCGGCCGGTTCGTCCGCGCGCTGGTACCGGGTGTCGGTCGAGAGGCGGATGCGGTTGCTGCGGTTGTCGAGGCTGCCGTGGATGGTGTAGATGCTGAACACGAGGACGTCTCCGGGGCGGTATCGCTCAGCGGTCAGCCAGGGGAGGTCCAGTTTGGATTGAAGTTGTGCGGGGTGTTGAGTCAACTTGCCGTCTCCCAGTGGGCCGATCCATTCGTGGACATCGAGTGGTGCCCGGTTGGGTTTGTTCGTGCAGTAGGAGTCGACATCGCCTTCGTAGTATTTCTTCAGTCGGTCGAGGCGGTGTGATCCGGGCATGATCGTCAGGCCGCCGATATCAGTGGTGATCTCCATCAAGGGCGTCCAACTCGTCAACAAGTGGTTGGTGCCTCGATTCATGTAGACGGAGTCGACGTGTGGTGCGGTGCCGTGTCCCGGACCCATGACCCGCATCCAGGTGAAATCGAAATACCGCACCTGAAAGTCGAACAGACGCTCATAGAATTCAATCATTCGCCCCTGATGCAGCAACTCCTGCAGCGGTGCATTCTCCTCAATGAGATGGTGGCAAGGCTGTCCTTGCCAGGGCTGCTGTGCGACTCCGTCGGCGATGGGATACGCACGATCGATCATCCCCAGTTCATCCAACTGGGCGAGGAGCACGTTGCGTGCTTGATGCACGAGATCGGTGTCGAGATATCCGGGGATGTAGAGGTAACCATCCTCATCCAGCCGGCGTCGTAACGCAAGAGGGTCATCCAACAGGTCATCGCTGGGGATGAGCGAACCGAAGCGACTCTGTGCAAGGTCAAGTTCATCCCCAAGGCTCGTGAGGCGGGTGAGAGAGGGCATAGGAATCATGTCCTACAGAGTGGCAGAGTCACAACCAAATGAAAAGAACGCAGATGACGGGAACGTCCGCAGAATTCAATCCGTCGCAATGTCGGCCAGTCAATCCGTGGCACTCCGCTTGATCCGCGTTCTATCCCGACAAGACGATTTGAGCAACGTGAAAACTTTCCATCGCGACGAGCATAGCGTAATCAGAAGTCCGCGTGCTTGGGAGTGCGGGGGAAGGGGATGACGTCGCGGATGTTTTGCATGCCCGTGAGCAGGAGCAACATTCTTTCCAGACCTAAGCCAAACCCGGCGTGCGGCACGGTGCCGTAGCGGCGGAGGTCGCGGTACCACCAGTATTCCTCGGGGTCGAGACCGCACTCTTCCAGTCGGATATCGAGGACATCCGCGCGGTGTTCGCGTTGGCTGCCGCCGATGATCTCGCCCACTCGGGGGACGAGCACGTCCATCGCCCGCACGGTCTTGCCGTCATCATTGCAGTACATGTAGAACGGCTTGATCGAGCGTGGGTAGTCAAACACGATCATCGGCTGCTTGAAGTGCTCCTCGGTCAGATAGCGTTCGTGTTCGGCTTGCAGGTTGTCGCCCCACTTGACCGGGTACTCCCACTTGCGATCGACGGACGTGATGATGTCGACCGCTTCCGTATACGAGATCCGCTTAAACTCATGGTCGAGGATGTTGTTGAGTGTTTCCAGGACGGTTTTTTCGATTCGATCGTTGAAAAACTTCATGTCGTCTGCACAGTGGTGGAGACTGTCGCTGACGATGGTCTTGATGAAGTCTTCCGCGAGTTGCATGTCGCCATCGAGATCACAGAACGGCACCTCTGGTTCGACCATCCAGAACTCAGCGAGGTGCCTCGCCGTATTGGAGTTCTCTGCCCGAAACGTCGGCCCGAAGGTGTAGACCGGGCCCAGGGACGTTGCGTAGATTTCGGCTTCGAGTTGTCCGGAGACGGTGAGTGAGGCGTGTTTGCCGAAGAAGTCGTTTTGGAAGTCAAAAGTCGAGAGTGGAGAGTCAAGAGCTGAGGAAGAGTTCCTGGCCGGTTCAGAAGCTCTTGTCTCTTGACTCTTGTCATTCAGCCCTCCGAACAGCGTCGTCACCGTGAACATCTCGCCCGCGCCTTCGCAGTCACTCGTGGTGATGATGGGCGTCTGCACGTTGAGGAAGCCGCGTGTCTGGAAGAAGTCATGAATTGAGCGGCAGACACAGTTGCGGACGCGGGCGATGGCACCGAAGGTGTTTGTCCGGGGACGCAGGTGAGCGATCTCGCGGAGAAACTCGAAGGAGTGCCGCTTCTTTTGGAGTGGGTATGACTCGGCGTCTGCGGTGCCGAGCAGATCGATGGCTGTCGCCTGCAATTCGACCCGCTGTTTTGCGCCGGGAGATTCCTTTAACTCACCCGTGATGTGCAGGCTGGAGCCGGTCGTGATGTCGCTGACGATGTCCGCGAATCCCGGCACGTCAGCATCGACGACCACTTGCAGGTTCGCCATGCACGACCCGTCATTGAGTTCGATGAACGAGAAGCCCTGTTTGGAATCTCGACGGGTACGGACCCAACCGGAGACGTTGACACTCGCCCCCGGCTCTCCCTCCAAGAGCAAGGCGGCAACACGGGCAGACTGTGATGACATGACGTTCAATCCTCCTGATGCGACATCGTTGTCTCGCATGAGACGGTGATGAGGGAGGATATCAGGTTCTCTTCTCTTCGGTCGAGTTCATCTGTCAAAGGAGAACCGGAGGCAAGTGGGAGTTCCCGCTTGCCTCCGGTGGAGGGTCGTCAGTGTTGTCTATCTTCGATCAACTCACATCGACTGGGCAGACTGATCGATGCATGGGCTTCGTCAACGATTCGGAACCGGATACAGCAGCGGTGCCCCAGCAGACCGTTCGGGTTGGGCTGCCGGTGGTGCAGGAGCCGGTGCAGGAGCCGGGGTTTCCGATGGCACGGGCGGAGTCGTGTTGCTCGGCGTCGGCGGCACGGCTTGACCCGGAGTCATCGGTGCACTCGGCTGTGTCGGAGCCGGTTCGATGATCGGCATCGGCTGTGACTCTGTCGGAACCGGCTGACTCTGAGTCCCGTGATACTGAATCTCGCCCGACTCTTCATAGGAGCCGGAGTCACCGTATTGCACGGAGACATCACCATAGATATCACCCTGAGGCGGGCATCCGGGTCCCACATCGACGACGCCGTTGTACTGCGTGCCGTAGTCGGGCGTGTGGAACTCGTCTGGATGCGGCGTCGGCGGAATCATCCCTGCCCGCGGCAGCCATTGGGGAACCCGCTGGTAATAGTAGCCCAGCTGAGTGGTGTCAGTCGCCTGGTAGACCATGGGATACCGGAAGTTCGGATCTGCGTTGGATGGCTGTCCCGTCCATGAGTTCGGAAACCAATTGCGGTAGGTCGCGGCGACTCTCTGTTGCGGAAAGTGACCGGGCGGAGCCCAGCCGTGATCGGGTGAGTGTGTGCAGCCGCTGTGATAAGGGCTGAGCCAATGCAGCTTGTGCATGAGCTTGGCATGACACGGATTCGTGCAGTATCCACTGCCGCAGACGCCACAGCCAGCACCATAACCGCAGGCACCGTTCTGGCACCCGCCATAGCCGTAGCCACAGCCATTGCCATTGCCATTGCCGCATTGGGAAGCTGACCCGCCACTCAACCAGTTGCGAGCCTTGGCGCGACGAATGAGTCGGCGGTTCTGTCGTTCATCGCGACCACGACCGCTGCCATCGCTGAGGTAGCCATCGCAGCCGTACGAATCGCAACCGTACGCGTCACAGCCGCCGGCATCGCAACCGCCGACATCATCGTGACCGACGTCGGCTCCATAGTTGCCTGTGTCGCATGAGGCCTGTCGGACGCCACCCAGACGGACAACGCCTTCCGGGTCAGCAGAGTTTTGGGCTGTCGCGACGGTCGGCAGGAGGAGCACTCCCAACGTCATCATCAGCCAGTGTGTTGATCGATATCGCATAGTGATCATCCTGATCTCAAAGGAAGTGCGGGAGCAGAGACTTCGCCACACGCAGGCAGCTGATCGGACGAGAAGCCTGTCTCGACGTTGACCACTGCGGTGGGAAGTCGAGCGGGGCCAATCACTTCGACCCCGCTCCTGGGCAGTTGATACTTCAGTAAGCCGAGTTGCTGACAGGAGTCAGCCGACTTGACGGCACGCCCCATCCATAGTTGTAAGCGTGGCGAACATTTGGCGCAAGTGGCACAGAGACTGGACCGCCGACACCGGGCACAGCGTAAATCTGTCCGTCTCGTCCATCGAAATATCCCGGGTCGTCAGCGTAGACGCGGGTGTAGTGACCGAACGGTTTGCAGCCAGCACCTCCACACCCTGAGGGCAGAAAGTAACCGAGCTTACAGCGAAGATAGGCGTTCAATCCTGCATTGGCATGACGCTTGCGAGCACGATGCATGGCCGCCTGACCACCGAGGAACGAAGCGACACAGTTCCGGTTCACTACCGCATGCGTATCACAGACCGAGCAGCCAGTGCCAGCGTACCCATGCGGATAGTCGGTCGCCCGGTTGAGCAGACCACCGCTCACATGGGCAGAGCCGTAATTGTCGCCACCACAGCCGTCGCAGCCATCACCTCCGCAGGACGAGCAGGCACTGTCGCATCCGCCTGAGCTGATGAATGGCGCGCATCCATCACATGTGTTGCTGAGAGGCGCACAGGAATCGAAATCGCTATAGGCGGGCACGCAAGTATCGTGCGCCTCCACAACGGGAACGGCACACGCTGCTGCGGGATACGCCGGAATGGGAGCCACAGGTGCAACAGGGTAGGCAGCACACCCGTCACAAGACTCGTAGGAGTCACATGGCATGTTATCACATGCCGACGAGTCGGCGGGTGAGTCATAGGCCGACAATAACCGGAGGAGTGCCTTGCTCGTGTTTGCATTGCGTCTGCGGTAATCGGATTGGCCGCGGACGACCACCCGACCTTCATCACTCACGGATGCCGTGGCCGGGGCTTCTCCCAGCCGGACGACACCTGCGTCCTCGGCCTTGACGCTGCCGACGAGCGTCATCGTCATCAGCGCGGCCAGCACAGAGCAGGCCTTCAAATTGAAATGACAAGTCTTCATGACATGGTTCCTGGATCTGTTTTGAGAATTCGACTGCTCGAACGAGACGTGTGACTCAAGATCGTTGCGGGACGTCCCGAGTCGGTCCTTGATGAGCCGTTAGTGCGAGACGGGCGGATGGAAGCTGGAGAACAAACGAAAGTGATCGTGATATCTCACCTTCACATGCGTGCCTTGCAGCTGCCACTTCTCATGCTGTCGCACACCGAACGGCGTGACGACCCAGTGTCCGTTCACCCGGTAGTAGAACGGCCCGTACATCGCATGGTACTCGTGCGGGTACAGCATCTCGTGCGGCGCGAGCGCCTGGTTTGTGATGATCGATCCCCCCGCGTAGCCGGGCACGTGCTGGACCGGTGACGGATACAGCGGTGCGTTCAGCACGGGGTACTGGTTCGATCGTTGAGCCCCACCCGGTGCGGCTCCCTGTCCATATGACGGCCCCTGAGCAAATGCAGTCGAGGCGGTCATGCCGACGCAAAGTACGGCGGCGAATCCCAAATGTTTCGACAACATGGCAACCCTCCTTGTCGTGTTGTCTGGAAGTGACGTCCGGAATCCCCCCCGGGTTTCCGCCGACGTTCGACCACCCCATCGATCAACAGAGTGTGGCCGATAATCCGCCGATCACTCATTCAGGAGTGACCAACGGGACATGATCACTAGATGATTCGGCTTGGACCGATCGTGCCGTCGAGTCATTCTGTGTCTGTGATCCGGATTTGACGAATATTCACAACTCGAACGCTTGTTAGGGGGTTAAGTCGACTGAACAACCCCGACGACTGCTATCACGACTACAATCGTTCAAGTTTGCGCAGCTTCAAAAATCGCTACAATGCGATGCCATTGAGAAGTTGGACCGCGATGAATCACAGTCGAGAATCCCGGGAGGGCGAAGCTCCTGCCGAGCCGCACCGTGAGTGTTGTTTGGCATATCCAGAAACGAACCTGCGGGATCACTCTTCCGCATGATGCGTCAATCAGTGTAAGAACGCGGTCGATCACGGCGCGGCTCGGCAGGAGCCTCGCCCTCCCCAGGCAACAACTCGGTTTGGAGAACACGCTTGGCTGCCCGAAAACGATTTTCACGCAGAGTGACGAAAGATGGTCAGTCAACAGGGGGACCGAAGGGGGGACCAACGGAGAATCGCGAAAACGATGGCATCCGCTTCGTCTCGCTGAGCGAGGAGACGCGCCGCCGCTACCTCAACTATGCGATGTCAGTCATCACGTCGCGGGCACTGCCGGATGTACGTGACGGGTTGAAGCCAGTTCAACGCCGCATCCTGTATGCAATGTACTCCGACCTGCGGCTCACGCCGGACGCCAAGTACCGCAAGAGTGCGAAGATCGTCGGCGACACGACCGGCAACTATCACCCGCACAGCCCGGAGGCCGTGTACGACACGCTGGTGCGGATGGCGCAGGACTTCACGTTCCGCATGCCTCTCGTCGACGGACAGGGCAACTTCGGCTCGGTGATCGGACTCCCGTGCGCAGCCCAACGATACACAGAGGCACGCTGCACCCGCATCACCGAGCAGATGATGCAGGAACTGAGGTATCGCACGGTCGAGATGCGACCCAACTTTGAGGGCGTGCGTGACGAGCCGGTCGTGCTCCCCGCCCGTTTCCCCAACCTGCTGGTCAACGGCACACAGGGCATCGCCGTCGGCATGGCGACCAGTATCCCGCCCCACAATCTGGGCGAGGTGATCAGGGCGTGCATCCATCTCATTCAGAACGACGGAGCGACCGTCGCACAGGTAATGAAGTACATCAAAGGGCCGGACTACCCGCTCGGCGGTCGCATCGTCACCGATCGCAGAGAGCTGACGCAGACCTACAAGGAGGGTCGCGGGTCGATCAAGACGCGGGCCGAGTGGAGGCTCGACAAAGAGCGACGCAAGCAAGTCTCACACCGGATCATCATCACGAACGTGCCGTATAACGTGGAGACCGGGCCGCTCCTTGCTGCCATCGGGGAGATCGCCGAGTCGCGGAAACTGCCTCAATTGCTCGCTGCCAACGATGAGTCAGACCTCGAACAGGGCATGCGAATCGTCCTCGACCTTAAACCCGGGTCGAACCCCGAGTTGGTGATGTCGTACCTCTTCAAACACACAGCACTCGAACAGAACTTCTCTTACAACGCCACCGCCCTCGTCCCCGATGAGCAGGGAGCCCTCGTTCCTCAACGTCTCGACCTCGTCGAGATCCTGCGTCACTTCCTCGACTTCCGCCTCGAAACGGTCCGCCGTCGCTTTCAATTCCAACTGGAGCAACTGGAGAAGCGGATCCACATTCTCGAAGGCTTTGCGATCATCTTCAAAGGGCTGGACAAGGCTCTCAAGATCATCCGCGCAAGCTCGGGCAAACAGGACGCCGCCGAGAAACTGCTCAAGGCGTTCACCCAACTGGACGAGATTCAGGTGGACGCGATCCTCGAACTCGCCTTGTATCGCATCTCGTCACTGGAGATCGACCGTATTCACGACGAGTTGAAGGACAAGCAGGCACAAGCCGACGAGATTCGCAAGATCCTTGCCTCCGAGCGACGTTTGTGGACGGTCGTCAAAACCGAACTGCAGGAGATCGCGGACGAGTTTGGCGACAAAAGACGCACGGCACTCGGCTCCTCCGACGAGATCGACGAGTTCGACCCGCAGGCGTACATCGTCAAGGAGAACACGAACGTCGTTGCGACCCGCGAAGGTTGGATCAAACGCGTCCAGAAGATTTCGTCCATCGACAAGCTGCGTGTCCGTGATGGCGACGAAGTGCTCGCCGTCGTGCCCACCAGCACACTCGATAACGTGATCATCTTCGCCAGCGACGGCAGCGCGTACACGCTCCCGGCCGATCAAATCCCTCCCTCGTCCGGTTACGGTGAACCGCTGTCAAAGCATGTCAAACTCAAGGACGGAGCCAGCATCATCACGGCCATCTCGACCGACGCCCGATTCACACAGGAAGACCAGCCCGAGTGGCAGGACTTCCCGCCCACTCCGTACATCTTCATTGCCACCGCTCACGGCCAGATCATGCGTCTGTCCCTCAGCCTGTTCCGCGACCCCTCCACTAAGAACGGCCGACGCTACTGCCGCCTGCGGCCCGACGACTCCGTCATCCACGTCGAGATCATGCGCGAGCGAGATCAAGGCGAGAAGGGATACCCCGGCGACAGCGTCTTCCTGATGAGCAAGAACGCAAGACTGATTCACTTCGACGTTGCCGACGCTCAAGTGCTCTCCGCTGCCGGTAAGGGGGTCAGGGGTCTCAAACTCGAAAAGGGAGACGAAGTCCTCGGCGCTCAGCGACTCTCCCGACCCTCCGACAGTCTGCGAGCCGAGAACGAGAACGGCAAGATCCTCAGCTTCGGCCAAATGAAGTACAACATCACCAGCCGCGGCGGCAAGGGCGTGAAAACGAGCCATCGCACGGGCATCAAACGAGTCATTCGACCGGAGATCGAGTTGATCGACTGGGCGGAGCTTGAGAATGGCGATTGACGCTGTTCCTGCTTTGACCGACAATGTGTAATACAGTCGTATTACTGGAGTTCTCCATGACCGTTTCACTGCGCCTTGATGATCAACTCGCTGAAAAGCTGGACGCTGCCGCCACTGCTGCGGGTGTGTCGAAATCGGAGTTCATCCGCCA